>CALJKZ010000738.1 GCA_937983085.1 uncultured Gemmatimonadales bacterium | reverse complement strand
GCGTGGCGAACCAGCGCGCCTTGTGCACGAGGACCGCCGTGGCGGCGGCCGGGGAAGCGGCGTCGGCCGATGACGGACGAGCCGATGACGGACAGGCCGATGGCGGGCAGGTGCCGCACGACGGCGACGTCGGTGCAGGCGAGCCGTCCCGGACGATGGACGCCGAAACGGTGGACCTCGACTCCGGGAGCCCCGACATCGAGTCCTGGGGGGGCGCCGCCTCGGTCTCGTCATTGCTGCCCGAGCTCGGTGACGCTCCCGCTCCGGCAGTCGAAGATGCGACGGAGCACGCCGAAGCGGTGGGACACGAGGCGGGAGGTGCCGACGACGGTGCGGAGGACGCCCCTCGCCACCAAGCCACTTCGCAGCGCATCGATGCAACGGCCGACCCCCTCGCCGATCGGGACGCCGGCACGCCTTCGAGTACCTCCGCACCCGCGGTCGATGTCGCCGATCTCCAGCCGGAGTCACCGGAGGACGCTCTGGTCGAGGAGGCCCCTTCGATGACGGCCGACGACGGTCCGTCGTCCCTGGAGCTCGAGCTCATGGCGGGCAGCCGGCGCGAGGGCACCGATGGCTCACGCCCCGACTTCCCCGAGGTGCCGGATCTGGAGACGGTGTTGGCCGAGGCGGGGATCGACGAAGTGCATCCACCGGTGCCCGAGGAGATCTCTCCTCCCCCGGCGAACCAGAAGCCCGTGGACGACGATGCCCGTCGTCCCGAGGATCGCCTGGCTCTCTTCGACCGGGACAAGAAGGGCAAGAAGGGCTGACGCCGACCACGCATGAGCCACGATCTGAACCAGCGTGTGGACGAGAGCGTCGGCGTCGTCCGATCACGCACCGCCAACGTGCCCGCGGTGGGCATCGTCCTCGGAACCGGTCTGGGCGCCCTCGCCGAGATGATCGACGTCGAGGAGACGATCCCCTACGAGGGACTCCCGGGATTCCCGGTGCCCACGGTGGAGAGCCACTCGGGCCGACTCGTCCTGGGCACCCTGGGGGGCACGCCCGTTGTCGTCATGCAGGGTCGCTTCCACCGGTACGAGGGATACACGCTTCAGGAAGTGACCTTCCCCATCCGGGTTCTGAAGCGCCTCGGCGCGGAGACGCTGGTCGTGTCCAATGTGTCGGGAGGGATGAATCCGTTGTGGGAGGTCGGCGAGCTCGTGCTCATCGACGACCACATCAATCTCCTCGGCGACAGCCCCCTCATCGGGCCCAACGCCGATGATTTCGGGCCCCGCTTTCCGGACATGTCCGAGCCGTACGACCTCGGGCTCCAGGCGTTGGCCATGGAGGCCGCCCTGGAACTCGGGATGCGCTTGAACCGCGGTGTGTACGTCGCGGTGCCGGGCCCGCAGCTCGAAACCCGCGCCGAGTACCGGATGCTCCGGAGCCTCGGCGCCGACGTGGTGGGTATGTCCACGGTTCCGGAGGTGATCGTCGCCCGGCACATGAGCATGCGTGTGCTGGGCCTCAGCATCATTACGGCCTCCTGCCTTCCCGACGCTCTCGAGCCCGTCGACGTCTCCGCGATCATCGCGGCCGCCGGCGCGGCCGAACCCCACCTGACCCGGCTCATCGAGCGGGTCGTGAGCCGAATCTAGAACAGCCTCGACACATCCCCATGACATACCCCGAGCTGCCAGGCAGCCTCCTCGAGGTGGAGGAGGAGTCCCTTCGTCGTTGGCGCGACGAGGACCTCTTCCGCCAGACGCTGGAGCAGAACGCCGACGAGCCGCGCTTCGTCTTCTACGAAGGCCCTCCCACCGCCAACGGGCGGCCGGGCCTCCATCACATCCTCAGCCGGACCCTCAAGGACCTGGTGTGCCGGCACCGTGCCATGACGGGTCACAGCGTGACCCGCATCGCGGGTTGGGACACCCACGGACTCCCGGTGGAGATCGAAGCCGAGAAGAAGCTCGGCATCAGCGGCAAGCCCGAGATCGAAGCCCTCGGAATCGCCGAGTTCAACCAGGCGTGCAAGGACTCGGTCTTCACCTACAAGGAGGAGTGGGAGGAGCTCAGCGAGCGGATCGGGTACTGGCTCGAGTACTGGCGCCCGTACGTCACCTTCCACTCGACGTACGTCGAGTCGGTGTGGGCCATCCTCAAGACCATTGCCGACAAGGGCCTGCTCTACCGGGGACACAAGAGTGTGCCGTACTGCCCCCGGTGCGGTACGGCCCTGTCCTCCCACGAGGTGGCGCAGGGCTACCGCGACGTCTGGGACCCGTCGCTGACCTTCGTATGCGAGGTCGTCGACGCCGACGGGACGCCCGATGAGCATGGAAGGGCGATCCTCGCGTGGACGACCACCCCGTGGACCGTGCCCTCCAATACGGGGCTCGCGGTCCACCCCGGGCTGGGCTACGTGGAGGTCGCCCGCGACGGTCGTCGCTACATCGTAGCCGAGGGCCGCGCCGAGGCCATCTTCGGTGAGGACGCCGAGATCGTCGGCCACCTCCAGGGCAGCGACATGGTGGGATGGCACTACCGGCGACCCCTGGACCTCGTCCCGGCGCCCGACGATCCCCAGAACGGATGGACGGTGGTGGCGGAAGATTTCGTCAGCGCCGATGACGGGACGGGCATCGTGCATATGGCCCCGGCCTTCGGAGCCGACGACTACCTCGCCGGACAGCGGCACGGGCTTCCCATGCTCAACCCCATCGACGACGCCGGTCGCTTCGTGGAGGGCATCGAGGGGGTGGGGGGGATGTTCGTCAAAGATGCGGACCCCGTTCTGGTGGAGGAGCTGAAGTCGCGCTCGCTGCTCTTCGAGATCGACCGGGTGGAGCATAGCTATCCCCACTGCTGGCGCTGCGACTCGCCCCTCCTCTACGTGGCCATCGACTCGTGGTTCGCCGCGACGTCGACCCTCCGGGACCAGCTCCTTGCCAACAACGCGCAGATCTCCTGGCACCCACCGGAGGTGGGGGAGAAGCGCTTCGGGGAGTGGCTCCGTGGCAACATCGATTGGGCGTTGTCCCGCGACCGCTACTGGGGCACGCCGCTCCCGGTATGGGTCTGCGACGCCGACCCGGATCACATGCGTTGGATCGGATCCTTCGCCGAGCTGGCCGAACACGCCGGCGAGTTGGCCGACGACTTCGATCCCCACCGACCCTTCATCGACGAGGTCACGTGGGGGTGCGCCGAGTGCGACGGGACCATGCGCCGGACGCCCGAGGTCATCGATGTCTGGTTCGACTCGGGGGCCATGCCGTACGCCCAGTGGCACTACCCCTTCGAGCACGAGGCCGAGTTCGAGGACCACTTTCCCGCCGATTTCATCTGCGAGGGTCTCGACCAGACACGGGGCTGGTTCTATTCGCTCCTGGCCATCTCGACCATGCTCGGCCGGGGGCCCTCCTTCAAGAGCTGCCTCGTGAACGATCTGGTCCTCGACTCCGAGGGCCAGAAGATGTCCAAGTCGAAGGGCAACATCGTCAATCCGTGGGACGCCGTCGGAGAGCACGGGGCCGACGCGGTGCGGTGGTACTTCATCACGTCGTCCAACCCGTGGCTGCCCAAGCGATACGACCCGGAAGGGGTCTCGGAGGCCGCGCGGAAGTTCTTCGATACGCTGTTCAACACCTACCGCTTCTTCACCCTCTATGCCTCCGTCGAAGGGTGGAGCCCCAGCGACGCCGATCCGTCACCGGCGGACCGTCCGCTTCTGGACCGCTGGCTGCTGGCGCGCCTGGACACGGTGGTGGGGCAGGTGGGCGCCGCCCTCGACGGGTACGACCTGACTCGGGCGTATCGCGCCCTCGGTGACTTTGTGGTGGAGGACCTCTCCAACTGGTACGTACGCCGGAATCGGGCCCGCTTCTGGAATTCGGACGATGCCGCCGACCAGAAGGCCGCCTTCCGCACCCTTCATGAGGCGCTGCGACAGGTCACGCTGCTGGCGGCACCGTGCACGCCCTTCTCCGCCGACTGGCTCCACCGCGCTCTGACGGGTGAGAGCGCACACCTGCAGCGCTTCCCCACGACCCTGGAAGGGGCCATGCGCGAAGAGATCCTCGCCGGCGAGGACCTGGAGGCGGACATGGACGCGGTACGGACGCTGGTTTCCCTGGGGCGTGCTGCCCGCGAGGACGTTCAGATCCGCGTGCGTCAGCCCCTACGGAAGGTCCGCGCGGTGCTCCCCGGAGGACGTACGCTGTCCGACGGGATGCTCGACGTGGTGCGCGACGAGCTGAACGTGAAGGAGGTCGGCTTCCTCACCACCTCCGAGGGGCTCGTGAGCCTCACGGCCAAGCCCAACTACCGAGCCCTGGGCAGCCGCTTCGGGAAGCAGACCAACGACGTGGCCAATCGCATCCGCGGACTGTCCGAAGACGATCTGCGCGGCTATCAGGAGACCGGCACGCTCACGGTGGAGCTGGACGGCGAGGAGCACGCCCTGGGGGCCGACGACCTGGACGTCATCCAGGAGGCGTCCGGCGGACTGGCCGTAAAGGGTGAGGGAGCCTACACCGTCGCTCTCGACCCCGAGCTCGACGCCGAACTGAAGGCCGAAGGGGTGGCCCGCGAGCTCGTGAACCGGATCCAGCGGCTGCGTCGCGACGCAGGCCTGGAGATCACGGATCGCATCGAGCTGCGGGTGGGTGGATCCGACGAGATCCGGTCTGCCGCCGTGGCACACAGGGACTTCATCGGCGGAGAAGTCCTGGCCGTCGAGGTCGACGTGGTCGAGGGGGTGTCCGACGGTGAGCTACCCCACGTGCGCGAAGTGGACATCGACGGCACTCCGGCCACCATCGGGCTGCGCCCATCGGCGGGGTGACGACGGACACGGTGCACGAGCTCGTGGTCGGTCCCGACGGTGCGGACCGGCTGGACGTCTTCGTTTCCGACCGCCTCGAGCTCTCCCGCACCCGGGTGCAGAAGCTCGTGGCGGCCGGGAAGGTGACCGTCGACGGTCGGGAGGCGAAGAAGTCGGAGGAGCTGGCGCCGGAGTCGGTGGTCCGCGTGCAGGTCCCCCCTGCCCAGGCCGTGACCATCGAGGCCGAGGACCTGCCACTGGACATCGTCTTCGAAGACGACCACCTGCTCGTGGTCAACAAGGCGTCGGGCATGGTGGTGCACCCGGCCCCGGGGCATCGCTCGGGCACTCTTGTGAATGCCCTTCTGTGGCACGTACCCGACCTGTCCGGTGTCGGCGGGCGAGCGCGCCCGGGCATCGTCCACCGCCTGGATCGCGACACGTCGGGTCTTCTCGTGGTGGCCAAGACCGACGCCGCCCATCGAAGTCTGGCCGACGCCCTTCGAGCCCGCCGCATCAAGCGCCTGTACCAGGCGGCCTGTTGGGGACACCTGGCCGAGGACACGCTGGCCATCGACGCACCCATCGGTCGGGATCCCAACAACCGGAAGCGGATGGCGGTGGTGGAGGGCGGCCGATCGGCGCACACCCGCCTGAAGGTCCGCGAGCGGTGGCTCCGCGCCGACCTGGTGGACGTGGCGCTGAAGACCGGGCGTACCCACCAGATTCGTGTCCACCTCGCCCACATCGGTCATCCTGTGGTGGGCGACGAGACCTACGGAGTGGGGTGGGAGCGAGGCCTGGGAGGGCCGACGAGGCGGTGGGTGGACGAACTCGCCCGCCGCATCGGGCGCCAGTTCCTGCACGCTACGAAGCTGGCGTTCGAGCATCCGGTGTCGTCGGAGCGAATGGAGTTCGAGGCCCCGCTCCCCGCGGATCTCGCGGCCGTCGCCGCCTGGGCGCGGCAGGGGTGACGAATCGTGATCGTGCCCTTTTTTAATCGCCTCGGGAACCCGATACTTAGCGGCTCGTCGGGAGCCGCAGGCCGCGGCTCCCCCCGTCGAACGCGTTCGTAGCTCCATGTCCGAACTCGATCCGAAACTCACTTTCGAGTCCTTCGTCGTAGGCCCCGCCAACCGTTTGGCGTCGGCCGCGGCGCGGCGTGCTGCAGAGTCCCCCGGGACGAGCTACAACCCGCCCTTCCTCTACTCCAAGCCGGGGCTCGGCAAGACGCACATCCTCACGGCCATCGCTCACCGCGCCGAGTCGGACCTGGTGGAGTACATGGCCCTGGAGGAGTACCTCGACCGCCTGGAAGCCGGCCTCCAGTCCGGCGAGGGCGAGCGGGGCACGTACGGCGACCTGGAGATCCTCCTCCTGGACGATGTCCAGTTCCTCACGGGCCAGCCCGAGGCCCAAGAGATGCTCCTCAAGACGCTGGACCAGCTGACGTCGTCCGGCGGCCAGATCGTTCTGGCCAGCGACCGGCCGCCGGCGGACATCAACGGTCTCGACGCGCGTCTCCTTTCACGGTTCTCCGGGGGCCTCATCGTCGACCTCGGAGCGCCCGAGTACGAGACCCGCGTGGCCATCATCAACAAGAAGGCAGAGGAACGCGGACAGACGCTGGAACCCGGCGTGGCCGAGGCCGTGGCCAAGGCCCCGCTCAAGAACGTTCGCGAGCTCGGCGGCGTCCTCAACAAGATCTTCGCCACCCAGGACCTGGAGGAGCGTCGGGTCACCATCGACGAGGTTGCGGCTCTTCTCGAGAAGCAGGACGAGGCGGCGGCGCTCAGCAGCGGGTCCGACGAGTTCGGCTCCTTCCTCTCCGAGCTCACCTCCACGGTGGAAAGCGTCGTGGAGGAAAAGGAGGAGCCGTGGCGAAAGGCTCTGCGCGAGGCCATCGAGACCGCCGATCGCCGTGGCTTCTCGACCCTCCGCCTCGAGTCCCTTCTCGACAATACGAACGCGCCGTCGGGATGGGAGAAGGCCATCGAGCAGTTCAAGGCCGACATTCACCGCCTCCACGAGATCGACAACGAGCTCAACCGCCTGGGCAACCCGTGGCCCGAGGCCGCCCAGGGCGTTCTGGAAGACCCCGAGCGGTTGGAGGAGGCCGAGGCCCTGCTCACGTCGGTTCGCGAGCGGCAGAGGCCGTTCCTGCGCATCTCCGACGGGGATCAGCTCCACGACCTGGACGGCTTCGAGACCATCGCGCTGAAGGCCGCGGCGCAGCTGGTGGGGGCCGAGAAGCCCGAGTACAACCCGCTCTTCGTCTGGTCGTCGGACGAGGGCGTGGCCAAGACCCTGCTGGGCGCCGTAGGCCGGACGTACCAGGAGGCGTACCCGGACCTCACCATGGCGGTGGCCTCCGTGTCCGACTTCGCCTCGGACTTCATCCGGGCATTGGGCGAGGGCGTGGCCGGGGCGTGGAGGGAACGGTGGTGGACCGTCGATCTGCTCCTCATCTACGGCATCCAGGACCTGGTGGAGACGGAACGGGCTCAGGACGAGTTCTTCCACCTCTTCGAGGCGCTGCGCCGTCGGGGGGCGCGGATGATGTTCGTCGCCGATCGCGCTCCGGCGTCCATCGCGGAGATCGACGATCGGCTCCGCTCCCGGTTCGAAGGCGGGCTGGTTCTCGAGCTCGCGGAAGGAGCCTCCGTTCCCCTCACCTTCGTCGAGACCGAGGAAGCGGCGGCGGGAGGGTCGGAGGACGCCATCTTCGTCCCCGACCTCGACGATGACGATGACGACGACGGTGGCGGCAAGGGTTCGCGACCCCAGCCCGTGGCCATCGAGGCCGCGACCCAGAAGGGCGGCACCTGGTTCCCGGGACCTGAGAACGCGGTGATCCACTGGCCGCGCTTCGAGGAACTCCTCATCGAGGAGCTCGACTGATGGCCATTGAAGGCGCACTGCAGGACGTCAGCCTGGCAGACATCTGCCAGCTCCTCGGAATGGGCGGCAAGACGGGCTGCCTCAGCATCACCGACCGCTCGAACTTCGGGTACATCTACTTCGAGAAGGGGCGCGTCATCTACGCGTCGGTCCTGAACCGGAAGGACCGCCTCGGGGAGCTTTTGGTCCGGAACCACGCCATCACGCGAAAGGACCTCTCCACCGCCGTCGAGAAGCAGGCGGAGGCCAAAGGCAAGAAGCTCGGGGAGATCCTGGTGGAGATCGAGGCCATCTCCGAAGAGGTCCTCCAGCGCTACATCCAGGTCCAGATCGAGGAGGCGGTCTACCACCTCTTCGCCTGGAATCAGGGCTCGTTCCACTTCGACACCGACCAGATGCCCGACGAAGACGGCATCTACCTGGTGAGCCTCCCACCGGAAGCCCTCCTCATGGAGGGAGCCCGTCGGGTGGACGAATGGAGCCAGGTCGAGAAGAAGATCCCGTCCTTCGACATCGTCTTCCAGCTCGACAAGCACCCCGACGAGTCCGACGACGACGTGGACCTCACCAAGGAGCAGAAGAAGGTCCTACCCTTCATCGACGGCGTGCGCACCGTTCACGAGATCATGGACGAAGCCGGTCTGGTGGAGTTCGAGACGGGCAAGGCGCTGTACGGCCTCATTCAGGCGGGCTTCGTGTCCCGGGCCGGAGAGCGGAGCACCACCGAGGAGACCGGCGGCGACGAGGCCCTGCAGCAGCACCTCAACGTGGGCATCGCATTCTATCGGTCGGGCATGCTGGAAGACGCGGGTCGGGAGTTCGAACAGGCTCTGCAGGTGGAGCCGACCCAGGCTCGGGCGAACTTCATGATGGGCCTCATCGCGTTCCGGCGTGGCCGCCTCGAGGAGGCGCTGAACCACTTCGGCTCCATGCCGCCGGGGGCGGGCAACAACTACTCGGTCCACCGCAACACGGCCCTCACGCTGGAGCTTCTCGGCCGGTACGATGATGCGCTGGCGGCGCTGGACGAGGCTCTGGTGACCAAGCCAACGGATGCCGCGGTCCACCTGGCGAGGGCCATCATCCACATCAAGCGTGGCGACACGCCCAAGGCGCTGGACGCCCTGCGACTGTACCGGACGTCGCCGTCGGTGAAGAAGCCCTCGCCCCAGTACTACGCGTACACCGTCCTGGCCGCAGGCGTGAGCGGCGACCTGGACTACGCCGTAGCGGTGGGGCGCGAGGGGCTGGGCCACTATCCCGACGCCGGACCCATCCTCGTGAATACGGGTCAGGTCCTGGAGCGACGCGGTGAAGTCGAGGCCGCGGCGGCCCTCTACAAGCGGGCTACCCAGACCAATCCGCCGCTCCCCCAGGCCCACAAGAATCTCGGGGACCACGCGTACGCACATGGCGATCAGGAGGGTGCACGGGCCCAGTACGAGAAGGCGGTGAAGCTCTCGCCCAGGCTCGGTGACGACGTCTACCTCCGCCTGGGAACGCTGGCGTACCAGGGCAACGATCGCGACGTCGCCGTCCTCCTCTGGCGTCGGGCGCTGGATCTGAATCCCAACAACCAGGCCGTCCAGGCGAACCTGGAGATGCTTCAGGGCGAGTGAGGGTGACCGCGCGTCGACGCGCCCCGCTGGTCTTCGCTCTTCTCGTGGTCGGCGCGTGGGTTCCGGCCCAGCCATCCGGGACCGTCCCCCAGCAGGTCCCGCAGCCGTCCGTGCAGCAACGCCCCCTACCGGACACCCTGGACGGCGAGCCGTACTCGTCGGTCCGGAGCGAGCGCGCCATCGTGTACTACGCCCCCCGGGACTCGTTGGTGGCCCGGCGTGTCGGCGAACTGCTGGACGAGCAACCGGGCCTGCCCGGACTTCCGCCAGGGCTTCCCGACGGCGTGCACGCCGTCCTCGCCCATACGCCGGTGGCCTTCGATGAAGCCATCGGAGGGGCGGTGCCCGAGTGGCGGGCCGGTGTGGCCATTCCCGCCCTGAACATGCTGGTCATGCCCACCGGGGAAGGGGTGCGGGTGGTGGACGGGGAGGGGCTTCGGACGCTGCGCCACGAGTGGGCCCATCTGGGCCTTCACCAGCGACTGGGCGATCTGCGGATCCCCCGGTGGTTCAACGAGGGATACGCCCAGTGGGCCTCGGGCGGATTCGACGCCATGGGGGCCTGGCGCTTGCGCGTTCTCATCGCCATGGGTCGAGCGCCGGCCATGGACTCCCTCGCCCTCGGGTGGCCCACCGCCCGGGAGGAGGCGCGCACCGCGTATCTGCTCTCGGCCAGTGCCGTCACCTACCTCCTCGAGTCGGGCGGGGAGCGGGGCCTGGAGCTCTTTCTCGACCGGTGGCGAGAGACGCGTTCCTTCGAGGGTGCCTTCCGCGAGACGTTCGGCCTGACCACCGGTCAATTCGAGACCGACTGGAAGCGACACGTGCGTCAGCGCTACGGCTGGCTTCTCATGCTGAGCCACTCCGCAGTCTTCTGGCTCTTGCTGGCACTCGTCTTGCTCTTCATGGTTCGCGGTCGACAGGGTCGGAATCGGGAGAAGCTGGCGCGGCTCCGCGCCGAGGAAGTGCCCGATACGCCCGCCTATTGGGATACGAGCGAGGAGTCGGGGGTACCAGGCCCACCATGAGCGAACAGTCGAGTCCACGGATCCTAGTCGTCGACGACGACACCGACGGTCTGGAAGTCCTCCAGACCCGTCTCACCCACGCCGGCTACGACGTCGAGACCGCCGAGAGCGCCGAGAAGGCCCTCTCCCGCGTGAAGGCGTTCGACCCCGGCATGATCGTCACCGATGTCCGGATGTCGGGCATGACGGGCCTCGAGCTCCTGGAGAAGATCCGGGGCACCATGGACGACGTGGAGGTGGTGGTCATGACCGCCCACGACGACATGGAAACGGCGGTGACCGCCATGAAGTCGGGTGCCTTCGACTTCCTGGTGAAGCCGGTGGACCCCAAGGCGGTGCAGGCTCTGGCCGACCGCTGCTTCAAGGAGCGCGAGCTCGTCGAGACCACCGAGGTCCCCGACGAGGTGGCGGCGCTCCCCCGGAGCCGGCTCGTGGGCAGCGACCCGAAGATGATCGACATCTACAAGACCATCGGGGTCCTGGCCCGGAACCGCGCCACGGTGCTCATTCGCGGGGAGACGGGTACGGGCAAGGAGGTCATCGCGCGCGGCATCCACGAGAACTCCGACGCCGCCCAGGAACCCTTCATCGCCGTCAACTGCACGGCCCTCACCGACACGTTGCTGGAGAGCGAGCTCTTCGGCCACGTGAAGGGAGCGTTCACCGGCGCCACCGGAGCGCGGAAGGGCTACTTCGAGTTGGCGAAGAAGGGGACGATCTTCCTCGACGAGATCGGCGACACGAGTCCCGACTTCCAGACCAAGCTCCTCCGCGTCCTGCAGGAGCGCCGCTTCTACCCGGTGGGCGGGGAAGAGCCGCGTAAGACCGAGGCCCGCGTCATCGCGGCGACGCACCAGCCCATCCAGGAGCTCATCGAGAAGGAGCGCTTCCGCGAGGACCTCTACTTCCGGCTCAAGGTCGTGGAGATCCACGTGCCGCCCCTCCGCGACCGTCGCGGAGACATCGAGGCCATCGCCACGGCGCTGCTCGGCAGGATCCGGGAGGAGACGGGCAAAGACGTGCGACGGATCTCCGACGATGCCGTGGAACGGCTCATGGCGTACGACTGGCCTGGCAACGTCCGGGAGCTGGAGAACGCCCTCATGCGCGCGGCCATCGTGGCGCGAGGCACGGTCATCGGGGAGGATCACCTCATCCTGGAGGGATCGTCCCAGCCGGGGCCCCGGGACCTGACCCTCGACGCGGCCATCCGGCGTCATGTCCGGCTGGTTCTCGACCGGACCGACGACGACGCCGCGGAGGCGGCGCGGCTCCTCGACATCTCCGCCAAGGAGCTGAAGAAGTACCTCCCGGATTGACCGTCTCCACGGGGGCGGGTAGGCTTCTGCCATGGCCAAGACGACGAAGAACGACGCCCCCGCGGCATTGAAGTTCACCAAGGTCAACGCCCTCCTGGGCGTCGCCGGGATCGCCGTACTGACCCTGGGCTATTGGCTCCTCGCCCAGGGCTCCATCACCGCGGCTCCGCTTCTGCTGGTCCTGGGCTACGTCGTGCTCCTTCCCATGGCCATCATCAAGTAGATGCCGAGGAAGGCGCTTTCCAGCCCGACGGCCTCCGCTATCGGTCCCTACTCCCACGCCGTCGACGACGGGACCCACGTCTTCTGTTCCGGCCAGACCCCCATCGATCCCGAGACGGGACGCCTCAAGGAGGGCGGGGTGGGGGAGCAGACGCACCAGTGTTTCGACAATCTCTTCGCCGTTCTGGCCGACGGGGGTCTGACCTCCGACGACGTGGTCAAGGTGAACGTCTACCTCACCGACATGGACGACTTCGCGGAGATGAACGAGGCGTACGCCACCCGCTTCGAGCGCCCCCCTCCAGCCCGGACCACCGTCGGCGTGGCGGCGCTGCCCATGAACGCCCGAGTCGAGATCGAGCTGGTGGCGAAGAAGCCGACCTCCGCCTGACCAGGTCGAGCCACTCCACGACACCGAGTCCCGCCTGAAGCCGCCGAGGCCATCATCATGACACCACGCCGCCCCGGGGGCTCACTTGCCCCCTTCTCTCGTCTCGCCTTCACGTCCATGGCCGCACTCCTCGCCTCCGTGGCGGGTGCCGCCCCCCTCCTGGCTCAGGAGGACAGCCAGGAAGCCGAGGACCGCGAACGCTCGGGACTTCCACTGGAGCCCGGCCGTGAGCTGGTGTTCGATGCCACCGAAGGGAGTTGGATGTCGCTGGACATCAGCCCCGACGGCGAGACCCTGGTGTTCGACCTCCTCGGCGATCTCTACACCCTGCCGGTATCCGGAGGGACGGCGACGCGATTGACGTCGGGCATGGCCGTGGACGTCCAGCCCCGCTTCTCGCCGGACGGCGGACGCGTGGTGTTCGTCTCGGACCGCTCGGGCAGGGAGCAGGTTTGGACGTTGGATCTCGCCACGGGGGACACGACCCAGGTCACGCGAGGGCGGGGCGCCGACGTCCTGTCCCCCGAGTGGTCGCCCGACGGCGACTACCTGGTGGTGCCCAAGTCGGGGCGGAACGTGAGCGGTCTCTGGCTCATCCACACCGACGGCGGCTCGGGCGTCCGCATGCACGAGGACGAAGGCACGTTCATGACGGGCCCGGCCTTCGGGCCTGACGCCCGGTACGTGTGGTATGCCCAGCGCCAGGGTCGGCACCAGTACAACAACGCCATGCCCATCTACCAGGTCATGCGCTACGACCGGGACACCGGCGTGGCGCAGAGGATGACGGACCGGGTGGGCTCGGCCATCCGTCCGGCGCTCTCCCCCGATGGCCGCTGGCTCGCCTACGGGAGTCGCTCCAACGGCGACACGGGTCTCCGTATCCGCGACATCGCCACGGGTGAGGAGCGCTGGCTGGCGTACCCCATCCAACGGGACGACATGGAGTCTGTGGCGTCCATCGACGCGCTTCCCGGCTTCACCTTCACCCCCGACTCACGGGACGTGGTGATCTCCTACGGCGGCCGTATCTGGCGCGTGGCCGTCGACGGGAGCGGCCAGACGGAGATCCCCTTCCAGGCGCCCGTCGAGCTGCCGCTGGGCCCCCGGTTGGCCTTCGAGTACGACGTGGAGGCGTCCCGGACGTTCACCGCCCGGCAGATCCGCGACGCGGTGCCGTCCCCCGATGGTGGCCGGCTGGCCTTCACCGCCGTAGGCGACCTGTACGTCATGGACTTCCCCGGCGGGACGCCGGAGCGGATCGTGGATCTGGACGGTGCGGGCGCGCACCAGCCGTCGTGGTCGCCGGATGGTCGTAGGCTGGCGTTCGTGAGCTGGGACGACGCGGCCGGCGGACACCTCTGGGCCGTCGATCCCGACGGCGACGACCTGGCCCGGCTCACCCCGGTGGCGAGCTATTTCCGGGAGGCCGAGTGGTCACCCGACGGCTCTCGCATCGTCTCCATCCGCGCGGCCGCCCGGGACGTCCAGGAGTCGCTGGGGAGCTTCGGCGGGGGGCTCGGCACAGAGATCGTGTGGGTCCCGTCCACCGGGGGCGCGCTGACCACCGTCGCCCCACAGGATGGTCGGTCGGGTCTCCACTTCGTCCCCTCCGACGGAGACCGGATCTACGCGTCCCACCGGCAGCGAGGCCTCGTCTCCTTCCGCTGGGACGGTACCGACGAGAAGAGCCACCTCATTGTGAGAGGAGAGCAGCCCGTGGCCGGGGGCGAGCCCGGTCCGGCCAACGAGATCACCATGGCCCCCGCCGGCGATCAGGCCCTCGCCCAGATCGGCATGGACCTGTGGGTGGTCACCGTTCCCATGGTCGGCGGAGACGCCCCCACCGTGTCGGTCTCGAGCCCTTCGTTTCCCGCCACCCGCCTCACCGACGACGTGGGCGGCGAGTTCCCGGCGTGGGAGTCCAACGGGCGGCGGGTGCGGTGGTCGCTGGGCAACGCCCATTTCGTCTACGACCTCGACCGTGCCGAGGCCGTGCGCGACTCGCTGGAGGCCGCCGATGCCGCCGAGGACGAGGACGCGGAGGACGAGGAGGACGAAGCGTCCGACGAGGATGACGACGCCGGGTACGAGCCCGACGAGTATCGAATCGAAGTGGAGTACACCCGGGACATTCCGCGGGGCACGGTGGTCCTGCGGGGCGGGCGCGCCATCACCATGAACGGCGACGAGATCATCGAGAATGCCGACATCGTGGTCACCGACGACCGCATCGTGGCGGTGGGCGGTCGCGGCAGCGTGGACATCCCGTCCGGGGCCCGGGAGATCGACGTGAGCGGAAAGGTCGTGGTGCCGGGGTACGTGGACACGCACTACCACACCCAGTGGCTCCTGACGGACGTGCACCACACCCAGGTGTGGCAGTACCTCACGAACCTCGCCTTCGGCGTCACCACCACCCAGGACGTCCAGACCGCGAGCACCGACATCCTCACCTACCACGACATGGTCGAGGCCGGGGAGATGGTGGGTCCGCGCATCTACCACACCGGTCCGGGCGTGTTCAGCGGCGAGAACATCCGGTCCCTCGACGAGGCGCGGGACGTCCTGCAGCGCTACAAGGACTACTACGCGCTCACGACCTTCAAGATGTACATGTCGGGCGACCGTCAGCAGCGGCAGTGGCTGATCCAGGCCGCCCGGGAGCTGGAGCTCATGCCCACCACCGAGGGCGGTCTCGACTTCAAGCTCAACCTCACCCACACCATCGACGGCTACCCGGGTCTAGAGCACTCCCTGCCCATCGCACCCCTCTTCGGCGACATCGTCGAGCTGTACCGCACGACGCAGACGACGTACACGCCGACCCTGCTCGTGTCCTACGGGGGTCCGTGGGCGGAGGAGTACTTCTACGCCACCGAGGACATCTTCAACGACGAGCTCCTCGCCACCTGGACGCCGTACAACGAGCTCGAAGCGAAAGGCGCGCGCCGGACCCGGGGGGAAGGGTGGTTCCGGTGGGAGGAGCACGTGTTCTACAAGCACGCCGCCTTCCTCCGCGATCTCGTCGAAGCCGGCGGACGCATCGGGGTCGGAGGGCACGGCCAGCTCCACGGCATCGGAGGGCATCGGGAGCTCTGGGCCGTGGCGGCCGCGGGGATGGACAATCACGAGCAGCTACGGGACGGAACGATCCTCGGGGCCGAGGCCATCGGCTTCGGTGGGGACATCGGCAGCATCGAACCCGGAAAGTTGGCCGATCTGGTCATCCTCGACTCCGACCCCCTCGAGGACCTGCGCAACAGTCGGGACGTCTCCCACGTCATGAAGAGCGGTCGGCTCTGGGAAGCCGCCACGCTGAACACCGTCTGGCCCGAAGAGCGGTCCCTCCCTGCATTCTATTGGCAGGACCGACAGCCCGACGTACCGGCAGGCGTGCCCGGCGGCGCCCAGTGGGCGAGAGAGCCGGGCCGCTAACCACAGAGTCCGCTACGGAACCTCACGCGCATTCTGGGTACTCTCCTAGGAGAATGCATGACTAGTCAATGATCGACTGATAAATGAGAGGGTCCCATGTCCAACACAGCTGTTGCAGCCGCCGAACTCCTCGAGCCCATCGACCTCGCTGGCCTCGAGGTGAAGAACCGGTTCGTCATGTCGCCCATGACGCGGTCCCGCGCCATCGGTAACGTCCCCAACGACCTCCTCGTCCGGTACTACCGCCAGCGGACGGGCGCCGGTCTCATCATCACGGAGGGGACGTCTCCCTCACCCAACGGTCTGGGCTACCCACGCATCCCCGGCATCTTCAACGACGACCAAGTGGAGGGATGGCGGGCGGTGACCGAAGCGGTCCACGCCGAGGGCAGTCGGATCTTCCTGCAGCTCATGCACACCGGCCGGGTCACCCATCCCGGGAACCTGCCGGAAGGTGCCCAGCCGGTGGCGCCTTCGGCCGTGGCCCTCGAGACCACCAAGATGTGGGTGGACGGGGAAGGCGAACTCGAGATTCCCGAGCCGGAGGCCATGTCCGCAGACGACGTGAAGCACGCGGTGGACGAGTACGTCACGGCGGCGCGCAACGCCGTCGCCGCCGGCTTCGACGGAGTCGAGATCCACGGGGCCAACGGCTACCTCATTCAGCAGTTCATCCATCCAGGCACCAACCGTCGCGAAGACGAGTGGGGAGGGTCTGTGGAGAACCGGATCCGCTTTCCCATCGAGGTGGCCCGGGCCGTGGCCGACGCCATCGGTGCCGACAAGGTGGGGATCCGCCTCTCGCCCTATGGCGTCTTCAACGAGATGCCCCATTACGACTCCATCGACGAGACGTATGAGGCACTCGTCGAGGGCCTGAACCGGATCGGCATCGCCTACATCCACATCGTCGACCACACGTCCATGGGCGCGCCTGAGGTGCCCCGGAAGATCCAGGATCGCATGCGGGAGCTCTTCGACGGAGCGTACATCCTGTCGGGCGGCTACGACTTCGATACCGCCAACGAGGACCTGGCCGCGGAGCGGGGCGACCTCGTCGCCTTCGGACGGCCCTTCCTGGCCAACCCGGACCTGGTGGAGCGCTTCCGGAAGGATGCGGACCTCAACGAGCCCGACCCGACGACGTTCTACACGCCCGGGCCCGAAGGGTACGTCGACTACCCGACGCTTGACGCGTCGTAAGGCATTGTCACGGTAGAGGGCGCGGGAGCCTTGAAACATGGCTCTCGCGCCCTTTCGCGTAGGGGCGACGGAGGGCGACCGCGCGACCTGGCCATCGGCCGCCGGGGGAAGGCCGAATTCGAACACTTCCGGCCCCTCGGATGTCCTTGGAGTGCAGTGGCGGGCCCGATGGCCGGCCCCTATTCTTCCACGCTCGACTCGAACCATGAGCGTACCGCGCCGAAGGTCGGCGTCGGGTGCTTCATTCAACTGGAGGTCTTTCGGCATGAGACCACGGCTCCACCGCCTCCTCCTCTCCGGGACGGCCCTCGCGCTCCTGCTCGCCAGCAGCGCGGACGCCCAGCAAGCCAGGCGCACGCAGCCCGTCGACGGCATGCGGGACAACGGCACGGGCTATCACGCTCTGGTGAACGCCCGCGCCGTCACGGCTCCCGGTCCGGTCATGGACAACGCGACCATCGTCATCCGCAACGGCCTGATTCAGGACGTGTCACGGGGCGGGCAGCCGCCGGCTGGCGCGCGGGTCTGGGACCTGAGCGGTCACACGGTCTACGCGGGCTTCATCGACGCCCACGCCGACCTGGGCATGGACGCGGTGCCGGAGGGTGGAGACGTCGGTCCGACGCACTGGAATCCGCAGGTGCGAGCGTGGTACAGCACGACGGCCAACCTCCAGGATGACGCGACCCGCCGGGCCGCTCTCCGGTCGCAGGGGTTCGGGACCGCCCTCGCCGTGCCGGGTCAGGGCATCTTCCGCGGCACCGGGTCCGTGGTGAACCTCGGCGACGCAGGAGTGCGCGACCGCGTGCTCGTACCCGACGTGGTCCAGGCCATAGGGTTCCAGCGGTCGTTCCAGCTCGGCGGATCGTACCCCAACTCCACCATGGGCACCGCCGCCCTCATGAAGCAGACCTTCATGGACGCCGACTGGTACATCCGGGCGTGGGACGCGTACGAATCCAGCGGCCGCGCCTTCCTTCCGCCGGAGACGAGTGAGGCGCTGGGCGCCCTCGAGCCGGTGGTGCAGGGTGGTCAGCCGGTGGTCTTCGAGACGAGCAGCGAAGAGGAGTACCTCCGGGCCCGCGACATCGCGTCGGAGTTCGGAGTGCAGGCGTGGTACCGGGGGAGCGGGCAGGAGTACCGCATCATCGACGTACTTCGGGGCCAGAACGATCCCCTCATCGTTCCGCTGGACTTCCCCGACGCTCCGGACGTGACCGATCCGGAGGCGGCGCTGAACGTGACGCTCCAGGAGCTACGTCACTGGTACCTCGCGCCGACCTCGCCGGCTCAGCTCGCCCAGGCGGGCGTCCCCTTCGCCATCACGGCGGACGGGATCTCGTCCATCGGTGACTTCCTGCCGAACCTCCGCACCGCCGTCGCCCGTGGCCTGTCCGCCGACGCGGCCCTCGCCGCGTTGACGACGACGCCGGCCGGATGGCTGGGGCTCTCGAGGAGCCACGGCACCATCGAGCGGGGCAAGATCGCCAACCTGGTCGTGTCGGACGGCGACCTCTTCACCGAGCAGGCCGAGGTCCGGGACGTGTGGGTCCAGGGTCGTGTCTACGGCGTCACGCGCCCGACCCAGATCGATCCGCGGGGCACCTGGCGCATCGCCTCCAACGACGAGTGGGGCTTCGACGCCATCCTCACCCTGGAAGGGCCCATGAACCGCCTCCAGGGCCAGATCGAGATCGCCGGCGGGCCGACGACGCGGTTCGATGGCGCGGTCATCGATCTCATGTCGGTCGAGGCCGTCGCCGAAACCGGGCGCCTCGAGGCGAGGTTCGACGGAGAAGACATCGGGTACCAGGGCACGGTGCTCCTCGCCGGCTCCGTCGCCGGTGACGAGTTCTTCGGCTGGACGTCGCTCCCCAACGGG
>CALJKZ010000737.1 GCA_937983085.1 uncultured Gemmatimonadales bacterium | reverse complement strand
GTCGAGCACTACGACCAGCCGGCGATCCGCGAGATCGTCCGGCAAGCCGCGAAGGAGGACTACCGCCTGTCGGCGTTCGTCCGTGGCGTCGTGACGACGCCGGCCTTCCGATACCAGCGTGCCGCCGCGCCTACGGCGACCCCCGCGGTCACCACGGCGACGGGCACCAACTGAAGCACCCCCGAATGAACGAAGAGACAACCACCTCGACGAGGCACTGAAGACATGGACTTCATCACCGGAAAGCACATTTCACGACGGGCGATGCTCAAGGGCATGGGTGCGTCTGTCGGACTCCCGCTTCTCGATGCGATGGTCCCGGCAGCTCGGCCCATGGCCGCCACCGAAGCCGGGCGCGCCGCTGACAGCACGCGCCTCGTCGCCATCGAGAACGTCCACGGCGCCGCCGGCTGCAACGACCTCGGCGCGGAGTTGGGTCTCTGGGCTCCCAAGGAGGAGGGGAAGAACTTCGACCTCTCCCTGAGTTCCATGAAGCCCCTGGAGCCCTTCCGTGAGTACCTGACCATCGTCAGCGACACGGACTGCCGGAACGCCGACGCCTTCTCCCCCGAGGAGATCGGCGGAGACCACTTCCGTACGGCGGCGGTCTTCCTGACCCAGGCGCACCCGAAGCAGACCCAGGGTTCGGACGTCCACGCCGGGACCTCCTTCGACCAGGTGTACGCCAAGTCCATCGAGGGGCAGACGCCCATCCCCTCCATGCAGCTCACCATCGAGAACGTCGATCAGGCCGGTGGCTGCGCCTACGGGTACTCGTGCGTCTACACCGACACGATCTCGTGGGCCTCGCCCACCGAGCCGCTCCCCATGATCCGCGACCCGCGCGCGGTCTTCGAGCAGATGTTCGGAGCCGGCGGAACGCCGGAGCAGCGAGCCGAGCGCCTCGCCACCGACCGGAGCATCCTCGACTGGGTCATGAGCGAGATGTCGGGTCTCCGCCGGGATCTGGGCGCCGCAGACCGTGAGCGCCTCGACCGCTACACCAGCAACATCCGGGAGCTCGAGCAGCGCATCCAGCGCATCGAAGCCCAGAACTCCAGCGGCGAAGAGCGGCAGATCCCCGAGGCCCCCGTGGGCGTGCCCGACGACTTCGCCGAGCACGTGAAGCTCATGTTCGACCTGCAGGTCCTCGCCTTCATGTCGGACACGACCCGAGTCTTCTCCTTCAAGCTGGGCCGGGACGCGTCACCACGCGTCTTCCCGGAGAGCGGCTCGGATACGCCGTATCACGCCGCCTCGCACCACGGTGGTCGCGAGGACCGCGTCCGCGACTTCGCCAAGATCAACGAGTACCACGTCTCCATGATCCCATACTTCCTGGAGAAGCTCCAGTCGGTGACGGAGGGCGACGGTACGCTCCTGGACAAGACCATGGTCATGTACGGCTCCGCCATGGCCGACTCCAACCTCCACAACCACATCCGCTGCCCGCTCTTCCTGGTGGGTGGTGCCAGCGGGCTCATCGAAGGCGAGCGTCATCTCCGGGCCACGCCCGGAACGCCCATGGCCAACGTCATGCTCACGCTCCTCCAGAAGATGGGCGTCAGGGACATCGAGAAGTTCGGCAACAGCACGGGAACCTTCGCCATATGATCAAGAGCACCACGGTGAGGGCGGCCTCGATTCTCGGGGTCAGCCTTCTGCTGGCGGCGGCCACGCCGCTGGAGTCGCCCGTCGCCGATGCGGCGCAGTCGGGTGACATCGAGCAGGTCCGCACGCTGCTCCGGCAGGGCGCGGACGTGAACGCACCCCAGGCCGACGGCCTCACCGCTCTTCACTGGGCGGCGCTGAACGACGACGCGGCGACGCTGGAAGTCCTTCTCTACGCCGGCGCCACCGTCGAGCCGCTCACGCGGGTCGGAGGCTACACGCCGCTGCACCTGGCGGCCCGCTCCGGAAACGCCTCCGTGGTCGCTGCGCTCCTCGAAGCGGGCGCCGACCCCGACGCGTGGACCGACACCGGGGTGACCGCCCTCCACTTCGCCGCTCAGGCGAACGACGCCGAGTCGGTGCGGGCTCTCGTGGAGAGCGGCGCCGACATCAACGCCCGCGACCACTTCCGTGGGCGTACGCCCCTCGTCTTCGCTTCCGGTCGTGACGCCACGGGCGCGGTGAAAGCGCTCCTCGACCTGGGCGCCGACCCCTCCGTGACCACCGATCTGAAGGACTACACGGCAGCGGCGGAGCGGGACAGCAATGACCGCTCGCGTCGCGCGCGCATTCGCGCCGCGGAGAGCGGCGAAGAGCCCCGAGGAGATCCCCGCTTCCCGCCCCAGGCCCAACCCCAGCCCGACACGGCCTCGGCGGACACGACCAAGTCGGAAGACGAGGAGGAGAAGGCCGAAGAGGAGAAGAAGGAGGAGCCGCCGGTGAAGGCGCTGTCCTCCATCGAGCAGATCGGCGTTCAGGGCGGCTTCACGCCTCTCCACTACGCTGCTCGGCAGGGCCACCTCGCCACCGCGGAACTCCTCCTCGACGGTGGAGCGGACATCGATCAGCTCTCCGGAGGAGACAACTCGAGTCCCCTTCTCGTGGCGGTCATCAACGGGAACTACGACTTCGCGAAGATGCTCCTGGAACGGGGCGCCGACCCGAACCTGGTGAGCGACGACGGGGTGGGTCCCCTCTTCGCGACCCTGAACATCGAGTGGTCGCTCCGGACGTGGTATCCGCAGCCGCAAGCCTACCGCGTGCAGGAGACGTCGTACCTCGAGTTCATGGAGATGCTCCTGGAGGCAGGAGCCGACCCCAACGCCCGGACGAGCACGCACGTCTGGTACGCGGCGTACAACGCCGGACGCATGGGTGTCGACTTCACCGGCGCCACGCCGTTCTGGCGAGCCGCGTACGCCACCGACGTGGAGGCCATGAAGCTCCTCCATTCCTATGGCGCAGATCCGAACATCTGGACGCTGAAGCTGCCCGAACGGCGACGCTTCTTCGACGACGATGACGACGACGAAGAAGAGGCGGATCCCTCCGGCCTGCCGCCCGTTCCCGTGGGCGGTCCCGCGGTGCACCCTATGCATGCCGCAGCCGGTGTGGGCTTCGGTACGTCCCGCGTGGCCCAGCAGCACCGCAGCGTGCCCAACGGCTGGCTCCCGGCCATGAAGTACTTCATCGAAGAGCTGGGCGTCGACCCCAACATCCGCGATCAGGACGGCTTCGCGCCCATCCATCACGCGGCCGCAAGGGGCGACAACGCCACCATCCTGTACCTGGTATCCCAGGGCGCGGACGTGACGCTGATCAGTCGTCGAGGCCAGACCACGGCCGACATGGCCAACAGCCCCGAGCAGCGGGCGCAGCCCCACCCGCTCACCGTCGCGCTCCTGGAGAAGCTGGGCTCGAAGAACAACCACAACTGTCGGTCCTGCGGTTCCGGGGCCTCCGGCGGGAATTAGAGCGGCCATCTGACATGAAGCGAATCGCTGCACTCAGCCTTCTGGCTGTTGCTGTGTCGGTGCCCACGGGCATCGAGGCACAGGACACGGAGTGGAACCGCTACACCCTGGAAGATCTGGGAGGCGTGTACATCCGGATGGAGGTGGCCGACGCGTGCCAGGCCGCGGGCATCACCGCCTCCGACTTCGAGGCCAGCGTCTCCATGGCGCTTCTGGACTCGGAGGTCGGTGTCCTCACGCAGGAAGAGATGCTCCAGCACCCTGCCCTTCCCGAATTGCGCGTCACCATCGACTGCGCGTCGGGAAGCAACGGAGCCAGTGGCGCCCTCGCCTACTCGGTGGAGCTGCGGGTGCAGCAGTCGGCGCAGATGCTTCGGGACACGCAGATCACGCTGCCGGAGGCCGTGACGTGGTTCTCCAGTGAGGTGGGCGTGACCGGCGCGGCATCCGCGGCCGACGCCGTCGGCGCCACCCTGGAAGCCCAGGTGGCGGCCTTCGCCACGGCGTGGACGGAGATCAACTCCGACGAAGGCGGGGCTTGATCACTTGGGGTCGGAGGGCCGCGCTGGCGGTCCTCCTCACCTCCGGAGCCCTCTCCTTCGGCGCTGCGCCGGCGGCGGCTACGTGGTCCGTCATCGCAGTGGACGCGCGTACCGGCCGGGTCGTCATTGCATCGGCTACGTGCGTGGCTCAGGAACGTCTCCTCAGCTTCCCCTCGAAAGGCCTCATGGACATCCAGGCCATCGTGGTGCCGGGTGTCGGCGTCGCAGCCGCCCAGGCGGGCGTGGACGTGACCCGAGAGAATCAGGCCCTCATCTAAGAACAACTTGGGGAGGGGACGGACCCGCGCCTCATCCTCGACATGCTCCACGGCCATCCGAACACCCAGCGGAGACAGT
>CALJKZ010000736.1 GCA_937983085.1 uncultured Gemmatimonadales bacterium | reverse complement strand
GCGGATCTGTCTCAGGACGACCCGGCCTTCCTCGGGCTCCTGTCGACGGAGCGCCTGGCGTTCATGAGCCTCACCGAGCCGTTCTTCTTCGTCATCAAGCTGGGCATGCTCTTCGGCGTGGTGCTGGCTTCGCCCATCGTGGTCTACCAGTTCTGGGCGTTCCTGTCTCCGGCGCTGGAGGGTGCGGAACGGAAGGCCATCATCCCGACGTTCATGCTGGGCGCCGGGCTGTTTGGAGCCGGAGTGGCCATGGCCTACTTCGTGGCCCTGCCCATGACCATCCGATTCCTCCTCCTCTTCGGCGCCGAGTGGTTCACGCCAGCGCTCACCGCGGGCTACTACATGTCCATGGTGCTGGGCCTCCTCATGGCGTTCGGGCTGGCCTTCGAGGTGCCGGTGGTGATGCTCGTGCTCACCTCGCTCGGGTTGGTCACCTCACACTTCATGAAGACGAAGCGACGCCACGCTGTGGTCCTCATGGCCGTCATGGGCAGCGTTCTCACGCCGGGGGACTACTGGCAGGTGACCATCCTCCTCATGGGGCCGCTCCTCGCTCTCTACGAGCTGGGCATCTGGCTGGCGGTGCGCGTGGAGCGCAGGCGAGACTCGGCCTCCGGCGACGGGCCGTCTCTCACCTCGTCACTGCTCGGCGTGGCGGCGGCGGCGACGTATCGGTGGAAGGCGCAGAAGGCGGCGTGAGCAGTGACCGAAGCGGGTAGCAAGGACTTCTGACGGAGGCGATCCGAGCGTGCGGTGGAGAAACAGCCGGCGAAGTGAAAACGTCGTGGATGCCCGTGGGAAGAGCCGGTCACGAGTCCGTATCGGAGGGGGCGCGACCCTCGTCATCGTCCTCGCCGTATGGCTCCTCGGCGGAGACCCGAGCCAGGCGCTGCGCATCCTTTCGAGCGCCCCACAGAGTGCTCCTACGCCCCAAGCTCCGCCGCCGAACGACGAGAGCGCGGCGTTCCTGAGCGCGGTCCTGGCCATGACCGAGGATGTCTGGGCAGAGATCTTTGCCAGCAACGGCGCGACGTACCGACCGCCGACGCTGGTGCTCTTCAGTGGGGTGGTGCAGTCGGGGTGCGGGACGGCTTCATCGGCCAGTGGGCCCTTCTACTGCCCGCCGGATCAGGACATGTACCTCGACACCGAGTTCTTCGACCAGCTCGCCCGCATGGGTGGGCCCGGGGACTTCGCGCAGGCGTACGTCATCGGACACGAGGTCGGCCACCACGTCCAGAATCTCACGGGGACCCTCGACGAGGCGCGACGGCTGCAGCAGCGCTCAAGTCAGACCGAGGCCAACGCCATCCAGGTGCGTATCGAGCTCCAGGCGGACTGCTATGCCGGCGTGTGGGCCCACCACGCCAATCGCCGTGGTCAGGTGCTCGAGCCAGGAGACGTCGAGGAGGGCCTCGCCGCCGCAGCCGCCATCGGTGACGACAGTATCGCCCGGTCTGCGGGGCGTGCCGCGAGGCCCGAGTCGTTCACCCACGGCACCTCGGATCAACGGCGACGATGGCTCATGGCGGGTTTGGAGACCGGCGATATCTCTGCGTGCGATACGTTCCGGTGAGGTGAGGTCGCTGGTCAGGCCGCCCCCACCTTGCCCCGTCACCCCATCCGCCGGAGACTTCCACACCCCCGCATCACACCGATCTCCCGACGGAGACCCTGAATGACCGATGAGCAGGACGAAGACACCGGCGGACTGCTGAGCGACGACCCTGCGGACATGCAGGGCTCGGCCCCGTGGGAGGCCCCGAAGCGGGCCACGCGCGAGACCCCGGGCGAGGCCCGCAGAAGGGAGCGGACCCCCCGCATGCCCTCCGGCCCTCAGGTGCAGATCGGCTTCCTGCTCATGGTGGTCATCGGCATCAGCCTCCTCTTCCTCGCCATGATCGGGAACTTCATCCTCACGCTCATCCTGGCGGGCATCTTCGCCGGCATGGCGCGACCGACCCACCTGTGGATCGGCGAGCGGATGGGCGGGCGGATGCGGCTGGCGGCGGGACTGACCGTGGTGGCACTCCTCCTCCTCATCCTCATCCCCCTCTCCGCCTTCCTGGCCCTGGTCCTGTCGCAGGCGGTTGAGGTCAGCGACCAGGCGGGTCCATGGATCAGCGAGCAACTCGGCCGATCGCCCGAGCTCTTCGCATGGCTCCAGGCACTCCCCGTCGTGGGCCCGATGATGCCGGAACAGAGCGAGCTCGTCGGCCGTGCCAACGAGTTCGTCACCCGCGCCGGATCCTTCCTCATCAACAACCTGGGCGCGGCGACCACGGGGACGGTGGCGGTCTTCCTGCAGCTCTTCGTGATGCTGTACGCGATCTACTACTTCCTCATCGACGGCAAGGCGATCCTCGGGCGGATCCTCTACTACACCCCCCTGAAGGAAGCCGACGAGCGGAAGCTGGTGGACCAGTTCGTGTCGGTGACCCGCGCCACCATCAAGGGATCCATCCTGGTGGGGCTCATCCAAGGCGCCCTGGCGGGGTCGGCGTTCTTCCTCCTGGGACTCCCAGGCGCGGCCTTCTGGTCCACGGTCATGGCCGTCCTCTCCATCATCCCGGTCCTGGGATCGGGCATCGTCTGGGCTCCGGCCGCTGTGATCCTCGTGATCACGGGCCGCGTAGGCGCCGGAATCTTCCTCGCCGTTTGGGGCCTGGTGGTGGTGGGCCTGGTGGACAACGTCCTCCGCCCCCGCTTCGTGGGCCGCGACACCAAGATGCACGACCTCCTGGTGCTCCTCTCCACCTTCGGTGGCCTCGCCATGTTCGGCGTGGTGGGCTTCATGATCGGCCCGGTGGTGGGCGCCCTCTTCCTCACGGCCTGGAAACTCTACGGGACCGCGTTCAAGGGGATGCTCCCGTCGGCGCCTGACTGGGCGGAAGAGGTGGTGGAAGAAGCGGGCTAGCGCCCTCCGTACAGTCCTCCGAAGAAGTCGCCCTCGTTCCACGTCGGCCGCTCCGGCGTCTGCGCGATGACGTAGCCGGTGAGGAAGTTGATGCGCGCGTGGTCGGCGCCGGCCTCGTAGTGGAAGCCTTGCTCCACCTCGTCGAAGGGCGTGTGGTAGCGCTCCTGCCGGAACGCCGTGTTGATGGCGCCACCGTCCAGGGCGGGGTCACCCGTCTCGAAGCCGCTCTTGATGAAGAGGGCAGGGATGCCCTGGCGGATGAAGGCGAAGTGGTCGCTCCGAATGAAGAGGACCTGCTCGGGGATGGGGTCGGGGCCGATGCCCAGGCCCATGTGCTCGGCGGCCGTGGCCACCGACTCGCCCATGCTCGAGTGGTCGGCGCCGTACGGCACGATGTCGAGCAGCGGATGGAAGAGGAACGGCATGTCCAGCGAGAAGTTCGCCACGATGCCCGACCGGGGGACGGTGGGGTTGTGGACGAAGTAGTCGGTGCCGAGCAGTCCCCACTCCTCGGCCGTGACGAAGAGGAAGAGGAGGGAGCGGTCGGGCGCCTGGGGCAGTGACGCGAATGCCTCGGCGATCTCCATGACGATGGCCGCGCCCGACGCGTTGTCATGGGCGCCGTTGTATATGGAGTCGCCGTCGACGGTGACCCCGATGCCGAAGTGGTCGATGTGGGCCACGTACGTCACGTGTTCGGCGGCGAGCGTCGGGTCGCTGCCCTCGAGCTTGGCGAGGACGTTCCAGGAGTCCACGTCTTCGTGCACGGTGGTGGTGGTCACGGAGACCGACGCCAGCAGCTCCTGGGACTGAGGCTGGCTGCGGGCCGCGCGCGCCACCACGCTGTCGACGGACACCGGCGTGTCGGCGAAGAGCGCCTCCACGGCCGAGTGGTTCAACGACGCCGACACGCGCATCTCCTCGTCGCCGCGACTGGGTGAGCCGGTCTCGTCCAACCAGGCGAAGTTGCCGCGCTTGGCCCGGGCGGCGTTCACGTCCCACCGGAGACGGGGATCGTCGGGAGCCCAGAACGTCATGGCCCCGACGGCCCCTCGCGAGAGCGCCTCGGCCTGCTTCGTTGCTCCCGACGAGTAGTACGCGCGCTCGTTGCTGGGGAAGGCGGACGGGGCGCCGCTGAGGTAGAGGACGACTTCCCCTCGACATCGGCGTCGGCGTAGTCGTCGTAGCCGAGCATGGGTGCGCTCACCCCGAATCCGACGAAGATCACCGGTACGTCCACCACCTCCACCGACTCGCGGAGGGGGTCGGCTCCGAGGTAGTAGTCGACGTCGTAGGTGAGGCGCGTCGTGGCTTCCGGCGTCTCCACGATCATGGCGCTCTCCGACTCCACGACGGTGGCGCGGCGGAGGGGCACGGGCTGGCGGAAGGTGCCGTCCACGCCGGCGGGTTGCAGCCCCAGGGCCTGCAGCCTCTCTTCGACGTAGCGTGCCGCCCCGGCGTAGCCCGCCGTTCCGGGCGCCCGGCCTTCGAGGGAGTCGTGGGCCAGCACCCGGATGTGCTCCTCCACGGTCCCGGCCCCGATGCTTGCCAACGCCGCCGCGACCTCTGGGGCGTCGAGGTCGACGGTGGCCGAGTCGGTCGCGCACCCGGCGAAGGCGAGGGCGGCGAAGGCCGTCAGAGTGAGAGCCTCGAAGGGACGCGGGGCAGTGGCGCGGGGCGCGGAGTAGGGACGATTCATCTGGAACCGGAGGGTCTGAAGTCGACGATGACGACGATGGGGCAAGGAGGGCGCGGGTGAGCATGCGGCATCCCCGCAGGCGGGGCAAACGCGTGCGTCGCGTCCGTCGCGTCGGGAGCATCCTGGCGCTCGGACTTTATGCCGCGGCCTGCTCCGTCGCGCCGCCGGCTTCGGACACGGCACTGCCCCCCGGCTTGGCGACGCCTCCACGCGTGATCCCCGTGTCCGACTCCTTCCGCGTGGTCGCGTACAACATCAAGCACGGCCGCGGCATGGACGACGTCGTCGATCTCCCTCGCGTCGCCGGCGTTCTACGCCAGCTAAACGCCGACGTCATCGCCCTTCAGGAAGTCGACGACAGGACCGAGCGGACCGGCGGCGTCGATCAGGTGGGCGTCCTCGCCGAGCTCCTCGGCTACCGCGGCTTCCACGGACCTCATCGACCGTACCAGGGGGGTCACTACGGCAACGCCGTTCTCACACGCCTACCGGTACGATGCGTCGTCACCCACTCCATTCCCCCGACGTCGGGAAGCGCCCTGTCCGTCCTGGAGGTGGAGGTCGAGGCGGCCGCCGGGCCCGTCTCGGTGGTGTCGGTGCACCTCGCCGGGTCGCCCGAGGAGCGGATGGCGCAGGCCGAGACGGTGACGGGGTTCTTCCACGCCCGTGCCGGCCACGACGTACCCGCCCACCCGGTGATCCTCGCCGGCGACTTCAACGGGCGCCCGGACGACCCGGTGGTTCGAGCCCTGGCCCGGGAGTGGACGATCCTGCGGAAGGCCGGCGACCCGGGCACGTATCCCGCCGACCGCCCCGACCGGGAGATCGACTTCGTCATGGTCCGCGACCATGATCCGGTCCAGCTCCTCGACCATGTCGTAGTGGAGGAGGCCGCCGCCTCGGATCACCGTCCGCTGCTGGCCGTCCTGCGCTTCGGCGTTCGACTCCCTCGACCCACCCCCAGACCCTGCCCGACACCATGAAGCTTCTCCTCTGCAGCGACGTCCACTGCGATCATCAGGCCGCCCGGGCCCTCGTCCGACGGAGCGCCGACGCCGACGTCCTGGTGGTGGCCGGCGACCTCGCGGTCATGCGCCAGGGCCTCCAGCCCGTCGTGGACATCTTGTCCACGGCCGCGTGCCCGGCGGTCCTGGTGCCGGGCAACGGTGAGTCGGTGGACGAACTCGCCCACGCGTGCCGTGGGTGGGACGGCGCGCACGTCCTCCACGGCAGCGGGTGCGAGGTGGACGGCGTGCGCTTTTGGGGGCTGGGCGGCGCCGTGCCGGTCACCCCCTTCGGCGAGTGGAGCTACGACTTCACCGAGGACGAGGCCCGTGCGCTCCTCGCCGACTGCCCAACCGACGCCGTCCTGGTGGCACACTCGCCGCCACACGGGCACGTGGATCAGGCCCGGGAAGGAGAGCACCTGGGAAGCCAGGCGGTGGTGGAGACCGTGGAGGCGAAGCAGCCTCGGCTCGTGGTGTGCGGCCATATCCATGCCTGCTGGGAGCAGGAGTCGACGGCCCACGGCGTGCGCATCGTCAACGCGGGACCGCGAGGTGTCGAGGTCGTGGTGTGAGCCTCTTGCCGACCGGCATCGCCTGACTTAAACATTGTTTCAAAACAGTGTTTAGTTCCGGCGAGGAGGATGGGAATGGGCAGTAGGGACTACCTGGGCGAGTTCGAGCTGGTGGTGCTGCTGGCACTGACCCGGCTGGGTTCGGGAGCGTACGGAGCTTCCATCCACGCGGAGATCCTGGAGCGTACGGGCCGCGACGTCTCCATCCCGTCGGTCTACGTGACGCTGAAGCGCATGGAGAAGAAGGGGCTGGTGCGGTCGTCGATGGGCGAGTCCGACGCCGACGTCGGCCGACCCACCCGCAACTACCGCCTCACCGAGGACGGTCGCGCCGCCATCGCTCGATCGCGTGCCCTCTTCCAGCGGCTCTGGGAGGGCATCTCGGTCACCGAAGGAGCGGGGTCGTGACCGCGCGCCCGCCTGCCCTCGCCCGTCGTCTCGCCGCTCTCGGTGTCGACCGCGAGGATCGGCCCGCCGCGCTGGCGGACCTTCAGGAGCGCTTCGAGGCCATCGCCGTCGACCGCGGCCCGGGCGCGGCCCGCCGCTGGTACTGGTGGCAGGCCCTGCGCGGCGTGTCCCACCGTCTTCGCCCCGACTCCGACGCCCTCCGGCGCCGAAGCTGGGAAGGCGTCGCCGGGGACGTGCGCCTGAGGGGTCGCATCCTCCTGCGCCGGCCCATCTACTCCCTCGGAGTCCTGGGCATTCTCGCCCTGGGTCTGGCGTCGGCCACGGTGGTGGGCGCGCTGGCGTGGACGGTGTGGCTCTCGCCCCTGCCGTTCCCCGATCCCGACCGCGTGGTGCGCCTGTACGAGCTGGAAGCCGTGGATCCCGAGGCCGGGCCCGGCGCCGAGCCCGACCAGTGGCGACTCTCGCCGCCCCTTCTCGAAGATCTTCGGGACCACGACTGGACCACGGTGTCCGCGGTGACAGGAGTGGGGAGGAACGTCTTCGACTGGCAGCGTGACGGCGAACTGACCCGCCTGACGGGCCTGGCCGTCTCGCCGGAGTTCTTCGAGGTCACGGGCATCCGGCCCCTCCAAGGGAGGCTCCTGGGCGACGATCCCGGCGCCCTCGAGGTCGTCCTCACCGAGGAGTTGTGGACACGGGTGTACGGTGGCGATC
>CALJKZ010000735.1 GCA_937983085.1 uncultured Gemmatimonadales bacterium | reverse complement strand
ATCACCGAAACGGCGACCTGACCTGCGACTAGAGCGTCGCGTAGCAACGCCCCTCGTGCCCGTCCACCACCTGCGGTTTCGTCGCGAAGCGTCGGAGCGAGATCCGGGTTCGTGCTTTGGAGGGCCGGTGCCAATCCGAAAAGGACGCCCGCCCCCAGGGAGACCAGGAGACTGAAGCCGAGGACGGTCCGGTCGAGGCTCAGGTCCAGCGTGATGGGGAGTGCCAAGGGTAGATCGGCCGAGACCAGGGCGTCCAAGGCGTAGTTGGCGGTGAGGACGCCGACGGCGCCTCCCACCGCAGCCAGAAGCACGGCCTCCGTCAGCAGCTGCGCCACGAGCGTACGCCGGCCGGCGCCCATGGCCAGCCGCACGGCGATCTCCTTCCGCCGGTCGGCCGCCCGCGCCAGGAGAAAGCTGGCGAGGTTGGCGCAGGCGATGAGAAGCACGAGGCCGACCACACCCATGACCAGCGCCACGGCGGGCATCAGGAACCGGTCGATCATGGGGTTCAGGACGACATCATCGGTGGCCTCCAGAACGAAGGCCTCCCCCGCAGTCCACTGCTCCGGGTACTCCTCACGCAGTCGAATGGCCACACGCTCGGCCGCCGCCTCTGCCTGGGCTATTGTGGCGCCTTCCCGGAGGCGACCTCGCCCGAAGAAGCTCTGGTTGCCCCTGGCCTCCATGACGTTGCCTCCGAAGCCCTGGAGCTCGTCGACCATCATGATGGGCACCCAGACGGCGGGTTCCAGACCTCGAAGACTTCCGGTGAATTCCACCGGTGCCACCCCGATGACCACGTACGGACGACCGCTCAGGCGGAGTTCGGCCCCCACCGCTTCCGGGTCACCTCCGAAACGGCGCATCCAGTACCCGTAGGACAGCACAACGACGGGATGAGCGCCCCGGGCCACATGATCCTCGGAGGACAGAAGGCGGCCCCGATGCGCCTCCACGCCCAGGAGCTCGAAGTAGTTGCCGGTCACGGCCTCGGCGAAGAGGAGTTCCACGCCTTCGTCGGCGTCGGCCTGGATGGCCGTGAACTGTCCCCCACCCACGGTCTCGAAGACATCGGACGTGCCATCGAGGAAGTCCCGGTAGTCCGGGTAGGACAGGGTCCCGTGGGAGAAGTCCGGCGAACCCTGGAAGACATCCACCAGCTCGTGGGAGTCCTCGTAGGGCTTCTCCCTGATCACCACCGCGTTGACGAGGCTAAACATGGCCGTGTTCGCCCCGATCCCGAGTCCCAGGGAAACGATGGCCACGACCGTGAAGAGAGGGCTCCGGCCGAGACGCCGGAGCGAGTATCGCACGTTCCTTACCAACGCATCCATCAATCCCTCCGTGGGTCGTGCGTACCGGATGGCGATCCCGACGGACTCCCGGAGATACCACACCGCGGCCCTCCCGCGTCCCTGCGACGCCCTTGCGAGATACTCCTCATGGAGGTCGCCCAGGATCTGCTGGGTGCGAAGGGTCGACGGAAGGATCGCCTCGAGAAGCCTCACGAGGAGGCGGGGAGGCTCGATATCCCGGGGGGGTCTTCCAGGAGGGGATCCCTTCCCAGGAGGCTCGGCCCGGGGCGTCATGGCGTCTCCAGCGCGTCTTCGAGCCCATCCCATAGACGGAACAGCGCCTCACGAGACCGACGGAGCTGCTCGACGCCCTCGGAGGTCACGCCGACGACGCGACGCGGGCGCCCTCCCCGATCCGACCCGGCGGGAACCGAGGTGGACTCGATCCACCCCTTCTCTTCCATCCGGTCGAGGGTCACATAGACCGACCCCCGGGACACGCTGCGGCCGACCCGCTCTTCCAGCTCCTCCATGAGCCGGACGCCGTAGGCGTGGTCCTCGAGCCGGAGAATAGCGAGGAGCAACATCTGCTCGAACTCGCCGATGAACCCATCCTGACCCAAAAGCCCTCCTTCTCGCAGGGGTCGAACCCCGTCGAAATAGCAATTCCGACTTTGTATGACAACCCTACGCCACCAGACGTCGGTGGGTTTCGGCAACGGGGGCCGGCGTAGGCCCCCGGGGCGAACCAGAGGCCCTCCGCTGCGAGCCAGAGGGATCCCGCGGCGAACGAGAAAGCTCCCGGGGCGAAGGAACCGCCCCAGGAGCCGGAGGTCTGGGCACGAGCCCCGACCTTTGTCGCACTGCCCCCGTCCGAGTGTCGCTCAGGCCCTCGGGTCCGACTCGGCCAGGACGGCCTGCCGCCGCTCCTCACGGTCGCGTTTGACCGCCTCGCGGATCTCGGGGTACTTGAGCCCGAGGATCTGTCCGGCGAGCAGTGCCGCGTTGACGGCTCCCGCCTTGCCGATGGCGAGGGTCCCTACGGGAATCCCCCGGGGCATCTGCACCGTGGACAGGAGCGAGTCCAGTCCGTCTAGGGACCAGGCCTGCATGGGCACCCCGAGAACGGGCACGGTGGTCGTCGAAGCCAGGACTCCAGACGGGGGAGCGGCGCCACCGGAGGCCGCAACGACGACTA
>CALJKZ010000734.1 GCA_937983085.1 uncultured Gemmatimonadales bacterium | reverse complement strand
ACAACCTCATCGACGAACGATACCGCCGGGGCACCCCTCCACCACCAGACGGGCTCGATCACAGTGAACTCCTGCAAACCGTTGAGTGGCAACAATCAGGAGGAATACCGGGAGATCCCAAGAGATCCCAAGAGATCCCAAGAGATTCCCGCTCTGCATCTGCAACAGAAGCTCCAGCAGAAGCCCCAGCGGAAGCCCCAGTTTCTGTTCGACGGGAGCCGCCGGGGTTTGATGAGTTTTGGGCTGCATACCCCCGCAAGGTGGGGAAGATGAACGCCCGGAAGGCGTGGAGCAAGCACGCCCCTCCCCTTGAAGCCGTCCTCCAGGCCCTCGCGTGGCAGGTCGTGTCGCCCCAGTGGACCCGCGACGACGGCCAGTACATCCCGCTGCCCACCACATGGCTCAACCGCGGCGGGTGGGAGGATGAGCCTACCCGAGCCGCTAAACCCGCCCATTCTGAGCGGTCCAGCGCCATCCACCAAGCACTCAAGGAGGTCGAGCATGGCCAGCCCTCGTGAGGTCGCCGGGCTACTCAACGCCCTGACCGAAGCGTTTGCACACAACTCCAAACCCATGACTGAGGGGCAGGTCAAGGTTTGGATCGGCGCGCTACAGGACATACCCCTGCCCAACCTGAGCGCGGCTGTCACCCAACACATTTGCCGAAGCAAATTCTTCCCGTCCATAGCCGAGATACGCGAACTCGCCAAGCCCGCTGAACCTACGAGCCCAGATGATGCGTGGCTTCAGGTGCAGGAATCCCTTTCGGGAGCATGGCGCGACATGCAATACCCGCCGGCTACGGCCCGCGTCCTGCGCCTCATGGGTGGCGCGTTCAGGCTCGCCACCATGCCGGTGGAGGGTTTGGTCTGGGAGCGGAAACGCTTTCTGGAGCTCTACAAGGATGAGGCCGACCGGATGATGCTACCCGCAAATGCCACCGCACCACAGATCGAGGCTCCGCGTGACTGACCAACCAGACAGCGACCTGTGCCCCTGTTGCAGTGACGCCGGCGTGGTGATTATCGAGGTCACCGGCACCGCGCGGCACTGGCCTTCGGGCTACCCCGTCCGCGGATCGCAGCCCCACACACACAACCGCGCCTTCGGGTGCCTCTGCGCCAAAGGCAAGCGCGGCCTGGCTCGCATCACCTCCGCACAATGGCGCGAGCGGGTGCCCGACATGCCGCCACCCGTACCCGTCGCGTCCTACCGCGAAGCCAACAACCGCGACCCCTGGAGGGACCAATGAACCCACGCCTCGGACCAGACCTCTGCCCGTGGTGCTTCTTTGCCGCCAACGGCTCAGACGTGCCACACCACGGACCCTGCGAGGACTACGCCACACCCTGGAAAACCACCCGCAACCAGGCATCCCGCGCAGCACTCAAAGCCACCCGCGCACGGTGGCAACGCGCACAGGACAAGGCGCTTGCCGCGCTCCGCGCCATGTACAAGCACGGCGCGCCACGCGGGGAAGCCATCGAAGTCGCCGCCACCACATCAGGACTCTCAACACGCACCGTTCGGCGGATCATCAACCAGCGCTTCAGGGCCTACAAGGAGGCCGAAACCGCATGACGCCCGACATCCGCGAACTGGTCAAAACTGCGTCCGCAGACGTACGCAACCGACTCACTCGCCCGCTCTGCTGGGAAGGTGAGCCCGACGAAGCACGCCCCGGCTGCGGCGGGTGCATCCACTCCAACATACGCAGAGTATCCACCGGCCAACAAGGAACACCCTGCGAGCGACGTTACGCACGCTTCTACCCGGAGAAATAAATCTCGCGGTTTTCGCGCCATATCGCTTTGACATCGCGTCGCGCCGTGGTCTTATGCGCTCGGGACGCGGGCGTCGGCTCGTGCGCTCCTGGCTCGTTGACGCGGTGCTGGACCCTCCAGGGTTCCTAATCAAGCCACAGTGCGGGGCTCTCTCCTGGGCCCGTACAGCGGCGCCTCCATCAACGCAACCAGGCACACAGCGCCGACCCAAGACGCACAGGCCAGCCCCGTCCCGACTTTGACCGCAGGTGTACGCACACGAGCTTAACAGGCGGAAATCAGGGGTGAGGCAGGTTGGCGAGTCGCAACATCAAAGTGAAGATAGACCTCGATGACATCCGCCCGATCCTCGATGCCCTGCGAGAGTGTGTGGATCTCGTTCGCGATATCGCTGAGGGCGACGGTGCAAGCCAGTGGGACGCCAAGCGCGCCACCGATGCGTTGGACGCCGCACAGCGCAAGCTTGATGGGGCGTCCGACGCCGAGTCGGTGGATGCATTCCTTAGCAGCCTGAACCGCAACGGGGGCGATACGACTGAACAGTAAGCGAGCCGAGAACGGCAAGTTCCTGCCAGGCCAGTCCGGCAACCCCAGCGGGAGGCCGAAGGGCTCCGTGTCGATGGTCGCCCTGCTCCGGCGCCAGCTCACCGCAGAGCCCGAGCGCGCCAAGGCCATCATCGGCAACCTCATCAAGCGCGCCGAAGCCGACGACCCCAAAGCCCTCAACGCCATCGCGGAAATCATCGACCGCATCGACGGCAAGGCCGTCCAGACCATCCAGGCCGATGTCGAGCAGTCCATCCAGATCGTCTCGCCCGACTTCGAGGCTGAGTCGCACACCGCAGACGCTGAGGCTGAGGCGGTCATCAACCGCCTGCGCGGCAAGCCCTCGCACACCAACGGCAACGGGAGCGGGAATGGTACGCACTAGCCTGCTCCTGGTCATCGCCGCGCTCTGGCTGGGCTGTGGCACGCCGGTTGCCCCTGATGTTGCACGGGCTGACACGCCTGTCTCGCTCGGGGATGCCGTCAACGCGACCACCACGTTACGCGCCCTGCGCGCTGCACGCTTCGGCTACGAGAGCGCGGACGCCTACTTCGACGCCATCGCGGACATCGTGCGCAACGCATCCCGCACCGAGCCGACGCTCACCCTGGCCCGCGACTACGCCGACCTTGAGCGCATCTGGCGTGACGGTGCGAACAACCAGACGCCCGGCACGCCCGCATGGCGCGAGAGCATGGGCATGGTGGCCCACTTCCGGTTCCTCGTGCTGGAACAGGTAGGAGAGTACATTGAGGCCCGATGAGGCTGTGGGGCAACGCCAAGCCGCACAACGGGCGCACCTCGTCCGAGTACGGGCAACTCCGCATCTGGCGGGAGCGGCATCGAATCCTCTCCGGCGCGATCAAAACCGTGTTCCTCCCGTGCGGGCCGGGCTGGGGCAAGGACCGGCTGAGCATATGGCTCGCTTTGGATGTAGCGCTCAAGCTCGCGGCGAAACGTGCGGGTTCCGGTCTTATTCCCCGCGTCAATGTCTGGGTGCTTGCACCCACCGAAGCCCTGCTGAATCAGGTATGGGCCGAGTACAAGGAGTACACGAGGCCCTTGAGGCCGGGCGACGCCGGCGAACTCAACAGCTCTGGCAAGAGGCGGCTGAACTTGCCGGGTGGCATTGTGCTGTCCTTCAAGCAGACGACCAACTACAAATCACTCGCGTCGGAAGGCGTGGACATCATGCACGTCACCGAAGCCTCGGAGGTGTCCGATGAGGCGTGGCGGCGTGCGCGGCAACGACTCAACCGCCCTGGCCGTCTCGGCCTACTCATCGCCAACGGCACACCCGACCGCAACCCCTCCCGGTGGTACCTGCAACTGTGGGACCGCCTCGAAGCGGGCGACCCAACCATGCTCGCGGTCAACGCGCCCTCGTGGGAAAACCCACACCTCAACCATGACCAGCTCATCGAGCTGGAGCGCATCCGAGAGAACGAGCTACCTGAACTGGACTTCCGCGCCACCTACGGAGCCGAGCGGATTCCCTACATGGACGGGGTATTCCGCAACGTCCCCGGTGTGTGTACCGGCGTATTTGACCGCGCAGCCAGCAAGGGACGAAACGTCGTTGCCTTCTGCGACCTCGCGGACAGCCGGGACTTCTGTTTCCTGTCCGTCATCGCCATTGACAAGCCCTGCACCGGGCACGACCGGGTCACGGCCTCGAAAGCGCCGTTCCCGGACGAGGTCTACTGTGACCGCTGGAATCGCGTGGGGTGGGAAGTGAGCCGGGAGCGGATCGTCAACGGCCTTGACGGGATGCGCGGCACGCTCATGGTGGACGTTACCGGCATGAACATCGGCGGGGATCCCCTCGTACGCGAACTGGACCGCATCCTCCGGCCCAAGGGCTGGCGGGTTAGCGGGCTCAAGTTCGACAACGCGAAAAAGGAGCGCATGGTGCGCAACTTCGCGGTGCTGAGCGAGGGGAACAAGATCCGGCTCCTTGAGCCGCGACAGCCTGACTCTTGCCCGCGGCATGTAGCCGACGCGGCCAAGGTGCGATACCGGGAGCTCTTGGAGTTCATCGCCAAGCCTGGCGCAACGGTCACACGCTACGAGGGCAGCGGCGAGCACGACGACGGCGCGGTGGCGACCATCGCAGCGGCGCTCATGGCGACCGAAAACA
>CALJKZ010000733.1 GCA_937983085.1 uncultured Gemmatimonadales bacterium | reverse complement strand
AGCTCGGAGTCCAGACGGTCGCCGTCTATTCCGAGGCCGACCGCGAGTCCCTCCATGTCCGCTTCGCCGACGAGGACGTCTGCATCGGCCGTGCCCCGGCCAGCGAGAGCTACCTGAACATCCCCCGCATCATCGCGGCGGCGGAAGTCACGGGGGCCGAGGCCATCCACCCGGGTTACGGCTTCCTGGCCGAGAACGCGGAGTTCAGCGAGATCTGCACGCGGTCCGATCTGGTCTTCATCGGGCCGAACCCGCATCAGATCCGCACCATGGGAGACAAGGCCACCGCGCGCGCTACCATGATGGAGTCGGGCGTGCCGACGGTTCCGGGCTCGGAGGGCGTCATCGAGGACATCGAGGACGCCATTCCCCTCGCCGACGAGATGGGCTTCCCCATCATGATCAAGGCCTCGGCCGGTGGGGGCGGGAAGGGGATGCGGGTCGCCACGGATCGGGAGGACTTCGCGAAGCTCTTCACGGCGGCCCAGAACGAAGCGAGGGCTGCCTTCGGCAACCCGGACGTCTACCTCGAGCGCTGCATCCTCAAGCCACGCCACGTGGAGATCCAGGTCTTCGGTGACCAGCACGGACGGGTCACCCATCTGGGGGAACGGGACTGCTCCATCCAACGTCGTCATCAGAAGCTGGTGGAGGAAGCGCCGTCCCCGGTGCTCACGCCCGAACTCCGGGAAGAGATGGGCCAGGCCGCCGTTCGGGCCGCCGAGGCCATCGACTACGTCGGAGCCGGCACGGTGGAGTTCCTCCTGGATCAGGACGGCTCCTTCTACTTCATGGAGATGAACACGCGGATCCAGGTGGAGCATCCGGTGACCGAGGTGACCACCGGGTACGACCTGGTGAAGGAGCAGATCCGCGTCGCCGCCGACGAGAAGCTCTCGGTCCCCTACAAGGGCGTGCACCAGCGCCACGCCATCGAGTTCCGCATCAACGCCGAAGATCCGCACCGCAACTTCGCGCCGGGTCCGGGAACCATCACCACCTTCCACCCGCCGGGTGGGCCGGGCGTGCGCCTCGACACGCACGTCTACACCGGCTACAAGGTGCCGCCTCACTACGATTCCCTGCTGGCCAAGCTCATCGTGAGCGGGAACACACGCGAGGAAGCCATCGTTCGGGCACGCCACGTGCTGGATCAGTTCATCATCGAGGGGATTCCCACGACCATCCCCTTCCTACGCGAGATCGTCGATGACGAACTCTTCGTGAAAGGAGACGTGGATACGGGCTTCGTCGCCCGGATGCAGGCGGAGAAGGCTGCGGCTGAATGAGGATCGACACCTACTTCACCCCGCCCGAGGTGGACGCCGGAGCCACGGCGGACGCCACCGTGGTGGTCATCGACGTGGTTCGCGCCACGACGACCATCATCGAGGCGTTGGCCAACGGCGCTCGAGCCATCTACCCCACCGAGTCCACGGAGGAAGCGGTGCGGCTGGCCTCGTCCATGGGTCGGGAGGACACGCTCCTGTGCGGAGAGCGGAAGGGCGTGAAGGTGGAAGGGTTCGATCTCGGCAACTCGCCCCGTGAGTTCGATCCGGCGACGGTGAAGGACAAGAAGATCGTCATGACGACGACCAACGGAACGCGAGCCATGGGAGCGGCGGCCGACGGGGCCCGGCTGCTTCCGTGTGCCTTCACCAACCTCGGTTCTGTGGCCCGGGCCATCTCCGAAGACGATCACGTCGTCATCGTCTGCGCCGGCCGGGAGGACCGCTTCTCCCTGGACGACGCGCTGTGCGCCGGTCACCTGATCCAGCGCACCATCGCCGATTCCGAGGACGACCACGAACTCAACGATGCAGCCCGCGCGGTGCGGGCCCTGGCGTCGGCCCGGAAGCCCACCAAGCGCTTCCTGTCGGTGACGGCGGGTGGTGCCTCGGTGGTGGAGATCGGCCTCGGCGCGGATCTCGACATCTGCGCCGACGTCGACCGTCATGACATCGTCGTGGTCATGAAGGACCAGGCCATCACCCGAGCCGAGGGGTGACGAACAGGGGGATGGCGGTGAGGCGCGCATGCTGACCGAAGACCAACGCCGGGAGATCGCGGCCGTCGCCCTTCTGGCCGTCTCGCTGCTCTTCTTCCTGTCCCTGCTCCCCGTGTCGGTGTTCGGCGCGGTGGGGGAAGAGTGGTTCCCCAGCGGGAACATGATCGGCGTGCTGGGTGGCACCCTCCGTGGACTCCTGGGCGCGTTCGTGGGGCTCTCGGCCGTGCTCGTTCCCCTCTTGCTGGCCGTGGCCGGCCTCCGGGCGGGGGATTGGCTGTCTCCCGACCGCTCCCTCCGTTTGGTGGTGCTCTTCACCGGCCTCCTCTTCCTGATCCCCCTCTTCACCTGGATCACCGCGGAGTCGCCCGCTGCCGCGGGGTGGTTGGGCACGACCATGGGCGGACCGCTGGTGGGCCTCGTGGGGGATCTGGGAGCGCTCCTCGTCACCGGAGTCCTCTTCGTGGCGCTCTCGGTGGCCACGCTGAGCTGGAATCCGCTCCGCTCGGTGGGGCGGGGGGTCATGGCCGGAGGCGACGTGGCCGGGCGCACGGCGAAGGTGCTGGCCGACAAGGGCAAGGAGATCGCCGAAGCCCGGGCCAAGGCGTTGGCCGAGGAGCGGGAACGGCGCGCGGCCTCCGACGAGGAGGCGCCCGTGGAGGGCTTCGAGCCCGAGTGGATGGCAGGGGGTGGCCGCGAGGATCAGTGGGATGGAGAGCCGGGAGCCGTGGACCCGGCCGAGGCATCGGCCAACGGCTCGTCGCCCCACGACGCCGCGGGGATCGCCGTGGTGGGCGATGGAACCGACGACAGCGTCGCGGTTCCGGCCGTCGACACTGATGCCGACAATGCCGACGAGACGGGCTCCTCGGCCTCCGGGGAGGGCGCGGCGGTGGCCGACGACCCGTCCCGGGAGAACGCCGACGAGCCCCACGAAGACGAGCTCGACGACCCCAACGCCGGGACCGCCATCGAGCACGAGGTCCCGCCCGTCGACCTCCTGAGTGCGCCCGAGACACAGGATCGGGCCAGCATGGAGCGGCAGCTGGAAGCACTGGGCGATGTCCTGGTCGAGAAGCTCCGTACCTTCAACATCGAGAGCGAGGTGCGAGGACGGACCACCGGCCCTGTCGTCACCCAGTTCGAGGTGGTGCCGGCGCCGGGTGTGAAGGTGAACCGCATCGCCAACCTGGACGCCGACCTGGCGTTGGCCATGAAGGCGCGCACCATCCGCATCGTCGCCCCCATCCCCGGGCAGGGTGCGGTCGGCGTGGAGATCCCCAACCCCACGCCCGAGATCGTGAACCTCCGGGAGATCCTCGAGACGCCGGAGTTCCACCGCGCGAAGGGCGTTCTGCCCCTCGCCCTGGGCAAGGACCTGAACGGACGGGCCTACGTCTCGGCCCTGGAGAAGATGCCCCACGTCCTCATCGCCGGGGCCACGGGGTCGGGGAAGTCGGTGTGCCTCAACACCATCATTACCAGCCTGGTGTATCGGCACACTCCGGAGACGCTCCGCCTCCTCATGATCGACCCCAAGATGGTGGAGCTGTCGGTGTACTCGAAGTTGCCCCACCTCCGCCACAACGTGATCACCGACCCTCGCGATGCCGCCGGTGTACTCAAGTGGGCGGTACTGGAGATGGAGCGCCGGTACGCACTCCTGAAGGCGAACACGGTCCGGTCGATTCAGGAGTTCAACAAGAAGGTGCGCGACGGCCAGATCATGAAGCGCACCGAGGCGAAGGGACCCGAAGGAGACGAGAACCGGTGGATCTACGACGACGGCATCATGCCCTACATCGTCGTGGTGGTGGACGAGCTGGCGGACCTGATGATGACGGTCCAGTCGGAGGTGGAGAAGCCGCTGACCCAACTCGCGCAGAAGGCGCGGGCCATCGGAATCCACCTCATCGTCGCCACGCAGCGTCCTTCGGTGAACGTCATCACCGGACTCATCAAGGCGAACTTCCCCACCCGGATCGCCTTCCGCGTCGCGTCGAAGACCGACTCCCGCACGATCCTGGATCAGAACGGAGCCGACGCGCTGCTGGGCAACGGCGACATGCTGTTCCTGCCGCCGGGCGGGAGCACGCCCGTGCGCATCCAGGGCGCCTACCTGCCCACCGAGGACACGGAACGCCTCATGGGCTGGTACGCGGACCTGCTGGAGCGTCACGCCGAGGAGAGGGACGAGGCGCCTGCCACGGACGAGCCCGACATCTTCGAGGAGCTCAAGAGCCAGGAGATGGAGGACGCCACCGCCGTTCTGGAGGAGATCGCCGGCGACTGGGACGAGCTGTTCCGGGCCGCCGCGGAGGTCTGCATCATGAACGACGGGGGCTCCACCTCGCTCCTGCAGCGCAAACTCAGCATCGGATACGGGCGGGCCGCCCGCATCGCCGACCAGCTCCAGGACGCCGGGGTGCTGGGTCCATCCGAGGGGGCCAAGGGTCGGGAGGTGCTGGTAACGCTGGACGAGCTCGACGACATCTGCGGGCCGGGGTGATGCCATGAGGACCGCCTACGCGACCTCGCCGGGCTCGATCCGCGCCGCATCGACGCTCCGCCGGATTCACGTCGCCGCCGCCATCGGCTCGATGGCGCTCCTCGCTGCCGTGCCGCTGCCGGTCCTCGGCCAGGACGGCCTCGCCATCATCGATGCCGCGGGAGACCGCTACGCAGCCGTCGAGACGGTGTGCGCCGACTTCACGCAGCAGCTCTCCGTTCCTCTCCTCGGCAGGGAGCGCACGGGAACCGGCCGCCTCTGCACGGGTCGGCCCAACCTCTTCTCCATGCGCTTCGACGACCCGGCCGGTGACGTCATCGTCGTCGATGGTGAATCCGCCTGGGTCTACTTTCCCAGCAACGACGAGAAGACGGTCATGAAGGCCCCCGCCGACCAGAGCGCCGGGGGGCGTGATTTCCACCGAGAGTTCCTGGTGGACACGGAGACCAAGTACGACGTGACCTACGAGGAGGTGGAGGTGGTGGACGGTCAGAGAGCCCATCGGCTCCGGCTGCGTCCCACCCGTCCAGCGTCGTACCGGGCCGCGGTTCTCTGGATCGACGAGGGCCAGCCGGTGCTCCGACGCCTCCGCCTGGAGGAGGAGAACGGCAACGTCCGCACCATCACGTTGAGCGACGTGGTGTTCGGTGCCGACGTGGGCGCCGACTGGTTCACCTTCACCGTCCCCGCAGGCGCGCTGGTGGTGGAGCCGCCGGGTACGGGAGGGCGGCGGTCCCCATGACCCGAACCCGCGATCTGCCGGTCTTCCCCGTTTCGCCCGATCCCATCCGGCCCGGGGTGTCGCCCGACGTCCTGCCGGTGCATCACGAGATCGACGCGCGGGGCCACGGGGACGGACCCAGGATCGCCCTGGTGACGCTCGGCTGCGACAAGAACACCGTCGATTCGGAGCGGATGATGGGCGCGCTGGTGGGCCACGGTGCCCGGGTGTCCAGCGACGTGGACGGCGCCGAGGTCGTCATCGTGAACACCTGCGGCTTCATCCAATCGGCGAAAGAGCAGTCCATCGAGACGATCCTCGAGGCGTGCGACCTCAAGCAGGAGGGGAGCCTCAAGGCCGTGGTCGCGGTGGGGTGTCTCGTGCAGCGGCACGGAGAGGAGCTACAGCGGGAGATCCCCGAGGTCGATCTTTTTCTCGGCCTGACGGAGCTCCCGTCCCTGGTGCCGCGCCTCCGATCGCGAGGACTCCTGCCCGAGGAGAATGACTTCGTGCCCGTCATGGAGCGGCCCCTCCGGGTGCTCTCCACCGAGACGCCGCACACGTCGTATCTCAAGATCAGCGAGGGGTGCGACCACACCTGTGCCTTCTGCGCCATCCCCCTCATGCGGGGGCTTCACCGGTCCCATCCGGTGGAGGAGCTGGTCCGGGAGGCCGCGGGGCTGGGCGCCGCCGGCGTGAAGGAGCTGAACATCGTGTCCCAGGATACGACGTGGTACGGGCGCGACCTTCGGCGAAAGGACCGGAGCGCCCCCCTCCTTCAGGACCTCCTCACCGCGCTCCTCGAGGGGACGGAGGTGCCGTGGTACCGCCTGTTCTACATGTACCCCTCGGGGATCACCCGCGACCTGGTGGAGTTGCTGGCTCGCGAGCCCCGCATCCTTCCGTACCTCGACGTGCCCATCCAGCACGGGAGCGACAGGATCCTCGAGGCTATGCGTCGGCCGGAGCGTCAGAAGACCATCCGGGAGCGGGTAGGATGGCTTCGCGACGCCATTCCAGGCCTCACCCTCCGCACGACCGTCATCGTCGGCTTCCCCGGGGAGACCGACGACGACTTCCGTGACATGCTGGACCTTCTCGAGGAGATCGCCTTCGAGCGGGTCGGCGCCTTCACGTACTCGGTGGAGGAAGGCACCCGGGCCGCAGACATGCCCGGACAGGTGCCTCAAGACGTGATGGAGGAGCGCCTCGAGGAGGTGATGGAGCTCCAGCGAGGGATCTCGTTCGATCGCAACCTGGAGTTGGTGGGCTCCACCGCCACGGTGCTGGTGGATCAGCGGGTGGACGGGGACCCGGACTTCACCGCGGTGGGCAGGACCGCCGGGCAGGCGGTGGACGTGGACGGCGTCACGCATCTGCGAGCCACGACCGCGGTGTCGCCGGGGGACATGGTAGAGGCCCGCATCGTCGAGGCCATGGACTACGACCTGCTAGCGGAGGTGATGGAGTGATGGGACGACGTGGAGCACGCGAGGTCATGGTCGCGGCCATGGTGGGACTCCTCACCACCGCAGTCCTTCCCACGGGGGTCCGGGGCCAGGACGTGGCCGACATCGACTACGAGCACCTCTCCTTCCGCGGGTTCGGCCTGGAGGTCGGGCACGCGTGGCCGGATCGACGCGCGGAGTCGTGGAGCTACGGCATCCGAATCGACATGGGGTACGCCGGGCCGGGCCTGCGCGTCCTGCCCTCCATCACGTACACGGGGACGCGCCTGCTGGACGCGGAGGTGGTGGAGTTCGCCGACCGCATCGCGCGGCTCGTGGCCGACCAGACCGGGGGGCCGGCTCCCGATCTGGACCTGGGCACCATCGAGTACACGGACATCGCCCTGGGTCTCGATGCCCAGGTGGTCTGGGAGGTCCCCTTCGACCTCCTTACGTACGGAGGACTCGGAGTCGCCGCCCATTTCGTGGATGGAGACGGTGCCGCCATCGACGGAACCTTCGTGGAGAACCTCCTCGATTCCGTGGAGCCGGGCTTCAACCTCCACGTCGGCGCAGAATATCCCGTGACGAACGGCATGCGCCTGTATACCGTGGGACGGTACGAACTCATGCCGGACCAGCGCGGTTTCCAGGTCCGGGTGGGCTGGCAGTTCATGACAGGACCCAACGCACCGGGAGAAGGCCGCGGCAATGAGTGAAAACGGACCGATCCGCGTCGGTATCGTAGGGGCCGGAGCCATCAGTCAGGTCGTCCACCTGCCCATCTTCGTGGAGCGCGAAGACGTGGAGGTCGTCGCTCTGGCGGATCGTGACGCCCACAAGGCGGAGACGCTGTCCCGGCGCTATTCGGTTCCCATCGTCATGGACTCCGACGAGATGCTCGCCGTCGAAGATCTGGACGCGGTGGTCCTCTGCACCCCGAATCCCCTGCACGAGTCCATGGCCGTCGACGCCCTCCAGGCCGGGAAGCACGTCCTGGTGGAACGTCCGCTGGCCACGACGTCCGAAGGTACGCAGCGGGTCGTAGACGCAGCAAAGGCGGCCGGGAAGGTCGTCTGCATCGGGCTTCCTCACCGATTCCGACCCGAGGTCATCGCGCTTCGGAGCTTCGTGCAGGGCGAGGAGTTCGGAGATCTGCATGCGGTCCGAGGTAGCTGGCTCACCCGGGCGACGCCGGTGGGCAAGACGTCGTGGCGTAGGGATCCGGCCGCTGCCGGCGGAGCCCTCGTGGATCTGGGCATTCCGGCTCTGGACCTCTGCCTCTGGACCACGGCGTTCCCGACGGTGAAGCGGGTGGCCTGCATCCTCTCCAAGGGGCAGGACGCCGTGGAGCACTCGGCGACGCTCCTTCTCGAGACCGAGGACGGGGTGGCCATGACCCTCGAGGTGAGCAACCGGTATTTCGCGGCGGAGGACCGGTACTACGTCCGTGTCATGGGTACGGAGGGCTCCGGATCGCTTCCTCCTCTGGAGGTGTTCCGGCAGGTGGGAGGGCGGCCCATGGACGTGACGCCCAGGCAGCCTCGTCCCCGGGGCGGCGAGAATCCCTACACCAACGCCTACCGCCGTCTCCTCGACGACTTCGTGCGTCAGATCACCGGCCTCCGCGACATCGCGCTTCCCCAGGAGCAGGTCGAGGTGATGCGGATCATCGAGGCGGCGTACCAGTCCGCGGAAGAGGGACGTGAGGTGGAGCTGTGACGACGGCACGGGAGTCGGCGTCGTAGCGCGCTACGCCCTTCCCGCTCTTTCCGGGGGCCTCCTCGCCCTCTGTTTTCCCCCGCTCCACCTGGTCGTACTGCCGTTCATCGCGCTGGTGCCGTACGGGGTCTGGATGGCGCGCCTGCCCGGCGACGGGCGAGGTCCCCACACGGCTGTCCGTGGGGCTGGCATCCTGGGGGCCGTCTACTTCGGGGCGATCTTTCACTGGATTCCCGTGGCCCTGTACGCCGCCGATCGGGGCGGCGCGGCATTCTTCCGGGCGGGTGCTGCGTACCTGGTCATCGTGGTTGGCCTCGGTGCACTGGTCGGGCTGTCGGGGTGGCTCCTCCACCGGATCGTCCACGGCCTCGGCGCGCCGACGTGGCTGGCCCTTCCCGTGGTGTGGACGTCGCTGGAGTGGGTCCGGGCGCACCTGCCCGACAGCCTGGCTCTGCCGTGGCTCGACCTCGGCACCTCCCTGACGGCGGTCCCCGAGTTCGTCGGTGCGGCCGAGATCGTCGGCGCCCGGGGCATCACGTTCTGGATCGTCCTGGTGAACGGGCTCGTTGTGACGGCGTGGCTTCGCCGGTCGTGGTCGAGCGCAGTGGCCGTCGTCGTCACCGTGGCGACCGTCGGAGGGTGGGGTTTCTGGCGCGCGAGTGCCCTCGAGCTTCGCCCCGCCGCCCGCATCGCCGTGGTGCAGCCGGACGTGGCCCGTGGGAGCAAGGTCTCCGCCGACGCGACGGACGGTCGGGATGTCGCTGCCGATCTACCGGCGGTGGGGGAGGGGCCCGCCGGCGCGTACCAGATTGCCCCGCAATCGATGGCTCTCGTGATCCTCCCCGGGCTCTTCCTGCGGGACGCGACCGAGGCCGCGCAGAAGCTCTGCGACGACCTGCTCGACTTTCAAGCA
>CALJKZ010000732.1 GCA_937983085.1 uncultured Gemmatimonadales bacterium | reverse complement strand
CCTCTCGAACCTCTCGGCTGTACTGGCCGACCAGGGGGACATCGATCAGGCGATCACGCTTAGCCGCCGAGCGCTCGCCCTCGCGCAGCAATATCCGGATCCTGAGTCGCGATCGGCTTCCCACAGCAACCTCGCCAACTATCTGACGGCAAGGGGAACGCCTTCCGACGTGGTCGCGGCGCGGCGACACCGCCTCGCGGATCTCACGTATTGCCTGCTGGCGGGGTTGGGCGAGTCGCTGAAGTCCACGCTGGCCAACTATGTGGTCGACTTCCAGAGGGCAGGGGAGCCAGGGGCGCGGATGGAGGTCCCTCGGCTCGCCGAACTGCTCAGCGACCCGAGTTTTGGTCCGCTAGACGACTGGGTTCGGAGAAGTGGCGTGGAGCTGGAGGTACTGCAGACCGCCGTGGACTCGGCGCTCGACGAGGCATGGTCTTTTGCAACAAGTCAGATCGAGCGGGGCAGCAGGCCATCGTGATGCAGCCGGCCCCCATGGGACATGCTCCTCTGGCTCGACTCGTGGCCGAGCTCGAAGCGGCGATATCGGAAGGGGATCGGGCCCGTGCCGTCCGCCTGGAGTCCGAGATTCTCCAGCGGATCGCCGCGGGGGCGGCCGAAGGTGCCAGGTACGAACGTCAGGTACGAGCTCTGATGTCGGAACTCGGCGCGGAGCCCGCGGACACCCGGTTCGACCTCGCCACATGGTCGCTGGAACGCGGCTCCGAGGAGTCGGCAGGCGATGTCGTCTACCCCGTGTGGTTCGGGACGAACCGCAAGCCGGGCGCGGGCGACGTCGGTTTCACTTCTGAACGCCATGATCGAACGACGCTCGGTCGCGTCGACGTCCACGTGCCGGCCGCGCATCGCTTCGGAGAGACCGGTACCGGGTTCTGGAGACGTCTGCTGCGTTTCGACCTGCGCGACGATCGCCTACGGGTGCAGGGTGTGCACGCGCAGGAGCGAAGCGTCTTCATCTCCGAGGTCCAGCAGGCCATGCGAGACGCCAGGGACAGTGGGGAGGAGTCGCATGCCCTGGTCTTCATCCATGGCTACAACGTGACCTTCGAGGAAGCAGCGATTCGAGCGGCTCAGATCGGGTACGACCTGGAAGTGCCCGGAGCGACGGCGTTCTTCAGTTGGCCTTCCCGGGGCACGGCCGCCGCCTACCCGGTGGATGAGGCCACCATCGAGGCCAGCGAGGCCGCAATCACGGAGTTTCTGCTCGACTTCGCGGGTAGCTGCCAGGCGGACAAGCTGCACGTGCTGGCGCACAGCATGGGGAATCGGGGCCTCTTGCGATCTCTCCAGCGAATCGCGGCCGACTCGGGGTCCCACGACGCGTTTCGAGCCGAGCAGATCTTTTTGGCCGCCCCGGACGTGGACCGCGATCTGTTCCTCGACCTGGCCGGTCTCTACCCGAAGCACGCGAATCGCACGACGCTCTACGCCTCGGACGCCGACAAGCCGGTGCATCTTTCGGCCAAGTTACACGACGCTCCCCGCGCGGGCTACTTCGAGCCGCACACCGTGGCGCCCGGCGTCGACACCGTCACCGTGCCCGACTTCGACGTCGACCTGTTGGGGCACTCCTACTACGCGCGCGCCGAGGCGCTGCTCTACGACATCCATAGCCTCATGCGCCGTGGCGAGGATCCTTCTCGACGGCAGCGGATCACGGCCGTGACTGACGGGCCGGCCGAGTTCTGGAGACTACGACGGTAGGGCGATCGACCCGCGATCGGTCGCCGCGCGCGGGCACGATCCGGTGCTCGTTGGTCCTGCTGGCCCTACTGGGCTCGATCGCACCCGTCTACGCCCAGGGCACGCCCCCACAGCCGGGGGAGCACATCCGCGTCCGGCTGTCTGGGTCGGCGGCAGATCGCCTTCGCCTCCCTCCCTCGCTCGAGGCCACGTTCGTCATGTTCCAGGGACCCAACGTGGTGGCGGACACTCCGTTCTCAGGTGCCCTGCGACTGCCCCTCGATGATGTCGAGTCGGTGGAGGTCGAGCGCCGTCGAGGCATGAGATCCGCCATCGCCATCGGGTCGGGCGCCGGTGCCGCACTGGGCGTCGGGATGTGGCAGTTCCTGGCCGTCCTCTGTGGTTCCGGTTGTGACACCGGCGATGCGAGCACGTGGGGGCCGGCGATCGCCACCGCCCTGGGCGTGGGGATCTTTGTCGGGGCGAGGGCCTCGTCCGGGCGACGTTGGGTCAGAGTGGACTTGCCGCGGTGACCCTGCACGCCTCCGATCGCGCCGGGGCCCCACCCTCGCGCGCCCGCGCCCTCCACGTCTGGCTGCTCATGGCGATTGCGTCGCTGGGCCCGTCGGGGGTCGCGGCTCAGACGATCGAGGGGCTCCTCCTGGATGCCGACAATGGTACCCCGATCGACCTCGGGATCCTGGTCCTGCTGACCGCTGAGGGAGACACGGCTGGACTCACGGCGACCGATCCGAGCGGTCGCTTCACAGTCAGCTCCGCCGAGGCCGGCGCCTTCATGCTCTCTGCTTCGGCCTGGGGGTACGTGGCGAAGGAGGACGGCGTGTTCGAGCTCGGGCCCGGGAGCAGGTTGGAGGTCGAATTCCGACTCGCGCCGCGCGCCATCGAGCTCGACGGGATTCTCGTGACGGCGGAGGCTCCGACTCCCGACCATCCGTTGATCCTCAATGGTTTCGTCGAGCGCTATCGCACGGGGCTGGGTCACTTCGTCTCACCGCGGGACCTGGATCGTTCGGCGTTCGTCAGTACGGAGGCGCTCTTTCACTTCGTTCCGGGCGTCCGGCTCGTCACCTCGACCATGTCCGCCGGGGGTGGTGGCGCGCTCGGGACCGACATCGAGCGAGTCGTCATGCGCGGGCCGTTCGGGTGGTGTGGTCCTACGGTGTTCGTGGACGCTGTCCGGACCCCGCTGGCCGCGGGGATGACGCTGTCCGAGCTGCTGCCCGTGTACCTGGTCGGGGCGGTGGAGATCTACCGGAATCCGGCGGCGGTTCCGCCGGAGTTCGGTCCGGCGGGGGAGTGCGGGGTGATCGTGTTCTGGACGAAGCGGTAAGCCCGTCCACGCTGGCCAATTGACAGCACGAGGCATCCGGGAGAATATACCGAACAAAACACGAAACCAGCGGAGGCACCGGTGACCGCAGCGACTT
>CALJKZ010000731.1 GCA_937983085.1 uncultured Gemmatimonadales bacterium | reverse complement strand
CTGCGTGGCGGGCCGGGCTTGTTCGTTTGGGGAGGAGCCCGGGTCCCACGCGCCTCCCCGGCCCCACCTTCCCCGGCTCGCCCGAAGCACCTACCCTTCTTCGGTATTTTTTCGGTCCCCCGACGCCCGGTCCATCGGGTAGCGAGACGCCTCATGCACCACGCACCGCTCCCAACCATCCGCGGCCGGGGAGCGAGCTGGAATCCTCCCAATCGCTTCGAACGGCTGCACGTCGATCGGTCCGGCTGGGTCGATCCCGATGACCCGGGCCCTGAGACGGTCCTCCTGGAAGACGCGACCCGGACGATCCTGACGCCCAACGACTCACCGGATGTCGGCTTCTCCATGGGCCTGAACCCGTACCGAGGGTGCAGTCACGGCTGCTCGTACTGCTATGCCCGGCCCATGCACGAGTACCTTGGCTACTCGGCGGGACTCGACTTTGAGACCCGGATTCTCGTGAAGCGAAAGGCGGCCGACCTCCTCAGGACCGAGCTCTCGTCGAAGAAGTGGACGCCTCAGGTCATAGGACTCAGCGGCGCCACCGACCCCTACCAGCCGGCGGAACGGAGGCTACGGATCACGAGGCGCTGCCTGGAGGTTCTCGCCGAGTTTCGTAATCCGGTGGCCATCGTCACGAAGAGCTATCTGGTCACGCGGGACGTCGATCTTCTCCAGGAGCTGGCCCGGCACGGAGCGATCGCGGTGGTGCTGTCCGTCACCTCGCTCCGAAACGAGATCCACCGCGCCATGGAGCCCAGGGCTTCGAGCCCGGGACGTCGCCTGGGGGCCATCCGCGTGCTGGCGGATGCCGGGATTCCGGTGGGGGTGAACGTGGCGCCCGTTGTCCCGGGGCTCACCGACCACGAGATGCCCGAGATTCTCGAAGCCGCTGCGGATGCCGGAGCGAGCTTCGCCTCCTACATCGTCCTGCGGCTGCCCTACGGAGTGAAGGACATCTTCTCCGATTGGCTTGAGCGCCACGTCCCGGATCGGAAGGACAAGGTCCTGAATCGGGTTCGGGAGCTGAGAGGCGGGAAGCTGTACGACGGAGACTTCGCCGTTCGAGGTCGCGGGTCCGGCCCCTGGGCCGACCAGCTCCGATCGTTGTTCCGAGTGCACCGGAACCGATACGGCCTCGATTCTCCTCCGCACCTGTCCACCGAGGCCTTCTTCCGCCCGCCGCCCGATCCCGGCCCGCAGATGGAGCTGTTCTAGGTCACCTGCTCCGGAGGGGGCTTCACCTCGTAAGACCGCGACGAGCCGGGCCTCCTGACGCGCGTCGGAACTCTGAGAGAAGGTCCACAAGAAGTTGGTGAAGCCCTCGTCGTAGTCGGAGAGCCCGTTCTGTCCCGTGAGCTTCATCCGCTCGTCGTACAGCTTCTTCATGACCACCGACACCGAGCTTTCGTAGACGCCGGGGTCCGGCCGAAGCTGATGGAGCGCATCGGCGAGTTCCTGTCGCAGCCCGAGCTCGTCGACCATGTCGTGGTACGCCTCGTGATCCTCACCCGCCAGGACCTTCAACTGTCGGTGGAGCCGCTCGGCTAGGGCCGCCTGGACGAGCACCGGATCCCCCGACTTCATCAGCGCCATGTACGAGAGCGCCTGAGCGTGGAGCTCCTTCCAGTACCCCTTGCGGTGCACGAACTCGTGGCACACGATGTGGGGCTCGAAGATCCCGGTGTCGCGGAAGAGCGCTACGTCGCCGGAAATGACGTCGCACACGCCCATGGCGAAGGGAAAGACCAGCTTCGCCAAGGTGAAGTCCCGCACCTCGGAGCTCGTGTGGACCCGCTGGCCCGTGATGTCGGCGATGAACTCGGTGAGGTGTCCGTTCACCGAGACGGCCAGTTCCTTCCTGGGAATGCGCTCGTCCGTGTAGATCTCCTCGAGGCGCTGTCCCACGCGCTCGATGTCCGCGCGTCGCGCAGACTCGGGCATGGGCGACAGCGTCTTCACGTCGCACCCGAACTCGGCCTGGAAGTCGATCCAGCGAACGTCCCGCCGGCGCACCCAGTCCTTGAGTGCACTGCCGGCGTACATGCCCAGGGCCGCCGCGCTGAGGACCCGACCGGGTAGGGTGGCTCCCAGGAGGAGCCGCGACGCCAGCGGCGCCGTCGCGATGAGATCCGTCAGGGAGACGGGCGAGTAGGTCGCTTCGTTGGGAATTCGGATTTCTTCCATGGTGCTATACGACCCCTGTGTCTTCCGAGGTTCCCCTCGGCAGCGACCCAGGCGGCCGCTCCCTCCGACCCGACGAAGCCGATGACCGTCAAGTTTCGGGTGAGGACGCGCGCCGGCCGTACCTCGCCTCGCCCACGACCCGGGCCTGCTCCGCCCTGCCCCATCACCACCGCGACGCCGACCATATCTCCTCCAGATTCTCTGTTGTATTCATCGAAGATCGACACCCAGTTCCGTGGCCAGTTCCTCGGCCTCGGTTCGTGCCGCTCGCTCCATTGGTGAACGGGCCGACATCTCCAGAACGTGACGGGTTTCCATCCGGGCCAGATCCGGACGTCCGGTATCCATGTAGAGTCGAGCCAATTGGAGGTGGTGGTCCGGCACCTCGGGCGCATGAGCCTCTGCGAAGGCCAGATGTCGCTCGGCCTCCTCCCACGACGCCTGCTTGAGGGTCGCCCCGCCCAGGAGGTTCGTGGCCAACCACCGTGTCACGCCTCCCATCCTTCGAACACCCGCGTGGAGTCGACCCATCATGTACCGACCCCGCGTGTGGTCCGGATCGAGTTGCAGCACCGCCCGGAGTTCGTCGTGGAGGTCCGCCGCCACGCCGACTTTCGTTCGACCGCCTTCGATGTCCGTTCTCATCCCGAGAACGGCGGCCAAGGCAAAGCGACGCCCGATGTTGTCCTCGTGCCCCACCACCGCCTCCCGCGCCAAACGCTCCGCCTCCCTCAGAATGATCTTGGATTCGTCCTCGTCGGCGCGCCCCACGGACAGCTCCACCAGGACCCATACCGTATCGGGCACGTCGCCCACGACCCAGGCGGGCTTCTCGGGTCGATCGTGTCCGACGGTTCTCGGCGTCATCGTGGCCGTACGCGTCGCCGCGACGTCGAGGATCGCCACCTCCTGGGCGTCCGCCGGAGTAGCTGCATACGCTGTGCCAGCCCAGATGATGACGGCCGCGGTCGCGAGGACGCGGGTGGCCCATCGGGGGGTGGCGGGCCGTGAAGCGATAGTCATGCTCATGAGAAGTCTCCTTGAGGCAGAGCGAGTCGAGATGCGAACGCGGCTCCCACCCGCACGGCCACGTCACCGAGCCGGGTGCCGATGCTCGAGCGCACGGCGTCGGCGTGGGCCGAGGCCAGGTCGGGCTTCCACACACGATCCAGATAGGCGTCCACGAGGGCCCGATTCCGGGTCATGACCACATGCTCCTCGAGGATGTGGTAGCTCATGAAGTCGAAGTTGCTCGAACCCATGACGAGGAGTTCTTCGTCGATGGTCATCGCCTTCATGTGGCTCATGCCCCCGGGGTAGCGAAGGACCTCGAAGCCGCCCCGTGCCGCGCGCTCGAGGATGTGTCGAGCGAGGTTGGATTTGTTGTTCTCTCCCGGCATGAGGACGCGCACGCGCACACCCCTGCGCCGGGCCCGGGCCAGGAAGTCCGTGAAGGGGTGGGACAGGTAGGCACTGACGACATCGATGCTGTAGCACGCGGCGTCGATGGCCTCGATGACGGGCTGGAAGCCCGCGCGGTTGCCCCGCCCGTTGAGGGAGATGAAGCGGAGCCCGCCCACCTCGCGGTCGAAGGCCTCAGGTCGACCGTTCCACGAGGCTCGGAAGTCCTCGGTGGCGTGGGCCGCCAGTTCGGGGCTTTCGACCCGCAGCATCATGTCGTGCCACGCGAAGTTGTGCTCCGAGAAGTTGATGCCACCCAGATAGACGACCCGGTCGTCGAACACGGCGAGCTTCTTGTGGCTCCGGCGGACGAGCCGCACCGGTGAGGGCCCAAGGGGATTCCCGAAGCGGACCCCGACCCCCTCGCCGCGAAGCCGCCGAACCCATCGCTCCGTGAGCTTCACCTCACGGCGAAGGGCCCGATCCCTCCACGCCGGCCCGGGGATGATGCGGTCGCTGTGGTAGAGGCGGCTGTAGCTGTCGACCAGGAGTCGCCGGTCGGACGCGGCCGCGTCCCGCATGGCCCGGGCCAACCTCGCACCCACCCGGTCACCCTCGAAGGTGAACGTCTGGACGTATGCGGTGTCCCGGGCGCCGGCGAGGTCGTCGCGCATGCGAGCCCAGAACTCCTCGGCGCCCACCAGAAGATCGATCTTCATGGCGTCACCCTCCCATGACGGCTGGGATGACCCCGGCGAAGATCTCCAGGGCCTCGGAACCCACCCGGTGCCCCAGCCAGGCCAGCACGGCGAAGCGGCCGAAGCGGCCCAGGGATCCGCTGGCGAGGAAGCTCATCGGCTTCACGCCCAACGCTCCCGCCGCCAGGCTCACGCCGTAGAAGGGCGGGACGCCTGTGGCCGCGCTGGCGAAGACCAGGGACGAGACGGCGCCGTCCCGCTTCTCGAGGGGCCGGGTCGCCCGGTCGAGGGCGCGACGAGCCTTCGCGGGCAGCCGGGTGGGAGCCCACCGCGCCACGGCGAAGAGGGAGAACTTGGTGCTCATCTGGCCAAGCGTCGACGCCAGGGCGACCAGGGGTACGCCTATGGCGGGCAGGGCCGCGGCCGCCGTGATCACGAGCAGTTCCGCATTCACGATGGGCAGAACGCCGCTCACCGCGGTCGCCAGCACCAGTCCACCGAGTATTTCCACCATCGGTTCCTCCAATCGAAGGGTCGGCGGGGCGGCTGTCGTCCCCGCACGATGGGAGAGTACCGAGGGCCTGCGTCGTCCTCCGTCGGCCGATGTACGTACTCGCTTTGTAACAGAAATCGCGGCTCATGTAACAGCCACCGGTGGTCAGCCTCTCCGGCCTCGGTGGGTAGCCGCGGGACGGACCGCCCCGCTACCGTGGCGGGATTCCGCTTCGCCCGAACCCCGCTGGAGACCGGACGTGAACCTCCCGATGATCTCGAAGAACCGCGTGCAGGTCGCCACCTGGAGTGAGCTCGAGGACCGCTCGCCCGCCTACGCCCTCGTCGCTGACGTCGACCTCGTCGTGGTGCGCTACGACGACCGCGTATCGGTGATGTACGGCCGGTGTCACCACCGAGGAGCGCTCCTCGCCGCCGGCCCCATCGACGGAGCGCACCTCATATGTGGTGCGC
>CALJKZ010000730.1 GCA_937983085.1 uncultured Gemmatimonadales bacterium | reverse complement strand
CACCCGGGTGAGGGCCTCGGCGAAGAGGGCCCCCCGTGCGGGGATCCGTCCGTCCGGCCCCACCGCCACGGAGCCGCCGGGAAAGAGCTTGCCTCCTTCCGACCCCACCAGCTGCGACACAGCCACGAAGATCCCGTGCTCCTCGGCCATGGCAGGAGCCAGTCGATCCCACCGGGCGAGGTTCTCCGGGCGGCCTTCCCCCCTCGGGCTGAAGTCCCGGGCCGGAGACGCGCTCACCACCAGGACCAGTTCGGCGCCCGCGACGGCGAGGCTGGTCGCCGGCATGGAGTGCCACGCCTCTTCGCAGATGAGGAGCCCCATCCGCCCGAAGCGCGTGTCGAATGCCCGGAGGTCGGTGCCGGGCTCCACGAACCGCGCTTCGTCGAAGACCCCGTAGGTGGGCAGTAACCTCTTGCGGGGGATGTGCCGGGCCACGTCCCCGTCGGCCGTCGCCTCGAAGTAGGCCGCGCTGTTGTAGAGGCGCCGGCGCCACCGTTCGTAGAACCCCAGCACCACGTCCGGAGCCTCGGGGCCCGCGGGTCCGAGGGCCGAGGCCACGTCCTCGGCCGAGCGCGCGGCCTCGGCCACACCACCCTCAAGGAAGTATCCGGAAAGACTGGCCTCCGGGAAGATCACGAGGTCGGTCGCACCCGACTCCTCTGCCACCACGTCGGCCACGCGCTCGAGGTTGCCGGCCACGTCGCCCTTGGAGGGCTTGAACTGGGCCAGCGCAAGCCGAAGGGGCGTGTCGGCGTGATCTTGTCTCATCGCGAAGGGGACCGTAACGGTTGAAGTGACCGGGTCGGCACATCCATCATCAGGAAGATACCCGATCTCGCAGAGGGCGTGGCAGGCAGCCGTTCCCTGCGTGTGGAACAGCGCCACCGCCGTCGGTGCGCAGAACAAGGAACGACGCCGTGTGAGGCGGTGTTAGAAGGCAGAACGCGAAACGTCCGGACTCCAAAAGGGCCCTGCATGTTCAAGAGAACCATCGCTCCCGCAGCCGTTGCTCTGGCCCTGATTCCCGGTGCCGTGCAGGCGCAATCGTCCAACGGCTCGTCCGGCCAACCCCCCGAGGTCGACGTCCTGGCCAGCGCGGTGAATGCGATCTCGCGCATGCACATGGACGCCTTCGCCGACTCGACGCTGTGGGAGGCCGCCATCGACGGCCTCATCGAGGCCGTCGACGACCCCTATGCCGAGCTGTTCACCCCCGCCGAGGCCGAGGCGTGGGAAGAGGACACCACGGGCAACTACTCCGGCGTCGGACTGCAGATCACCCTGCTCAACGACGAGGTCACCGTCACCGCCGTGTTCCGCGGCTTCCCGGCCGACGAGCACGGAGTGATGGTCGGAGACGTCATCGTCGGAGTGAATCAGCACGACGCCTCCGACTGGAGCACCGGCATGGCCGCCGACTCCATTCGGGGCCCCGTGGGGACCGATGTCGAGGTCCGGATCAAGCGGAGCGGATACGACCGTCCCATCCCCTTCCAGATCACCCGGGCCGAAGTCCACGTGCCCGCCGTGTACAAAGGGGTCCTGGACGGTGACATCGGCTACGTCATCATGGACCGCGTAGCCCGCAACGCGGCCCGGGAGATGAACGAGGCGTTGGCCGAGATGGCCGACAAGAACGGTCTCATCATCGACCTGCGACGGAACCCGGGCGGCTTCCTCGACGAGTCGCTCATGCTGGCGGACCTCTTCCTGAAGCCGGGTTCGACGCTGGCCAGCACCGTCCAGCGCGTTCCAGGCGGTGCCGCCGACGAGCCGGAGACCGACTCGTACAACGACCGCTGGCCTCAGCTGGTCCCGGACCTGCCCGTCGTCATCCTCGTCGACGAGTTCACGGCGTCCGGTGCCGAGATCCTGGCCGGCGCGCTTCAAGATTACGATCGGGCGGTGGTGCTCGGGCAGCGTACCTTCGGGAAGGGCGTGGTCCAGACCGTCATGAACCTGCCGTACGGACGTCGCCTGCGGTTCACCACCGGGTCGTGGCTCACGCCTCTCGGGCGCTCTCTGCAGCGCGACCGTGACGCCCAGGGCCGACCCCTCATGGAGAACGTCGACAGTCTTCCCCGGGTGGAAACCGCCGCGGGACGCTCCCTCATCGCCGGGGGTGGCGTTTTCCCGGATCTCGTCATCCGCGACGACACCCTGACCACGGTCGAGCAGAACTTCATTCGCCAGAGCAATGAGGCCGAGTTCCCGTTGGGCCTGCGGATCACCGAGTACGGCTTCACCGTGGCCGCGGACCGCCGCGCGTCCGGTGAGGAGCCGAGTCTGAGCGATGCGGAGTTCGCCGCCTTCATCCAGGCCCTCGAGGACGAAGGGATGGATTCCGAACTCCTCCAGAACGAGGAGGTGCAAGGGTACCTGCACTGGCGTGTGGAGATGGCCGTTGCTCAGCGGATGGACGATATCGCAGCGGAGGCCGCCTTCCGCATGAAGCGCGACCCGGTCCTCACCGAGGCGGTGCGCCTGCTCCGCGAAGCGTCGAGCCAGGGGCAGCTCTTCCAGATGGTGGACGCCATGCCCGACGCCCCTCAGGGACCGGCCAGGCGCTAGACCCTCGGAGCTCGTCCCCCAGACGCCCCTAGGGGCCCGGGGGGCGTCAGACGTCCCTCGTGGCCCGTCCAGCCGCTACGAGCCCCTCAACCCCGCGGGTGGTAGCGGGCGTGCATCTTTCGCAGGTGCGCCCGGTCGAGGTGGGTGTAGACCTGCGTCGTAGAGATGTCGGCGTGACCCAGGAGCTCCTGTACCGCTGCTAGATCGGCTCCGCCCTCCACCAGATGGGTGGCGAACGTGTGTCGCAGCGTGTGGGGTGAGATCCGCTTCCCCAACCCTGCCCGTTCGGCGGCTTTCTTCACGATGGCCCACACCGACTCGCGACGGATGGGGCGCCCTCTGGCGTTGAGGAAGACACGTCCCTCCCCCCCTCCGGTGTCCAAGGCGGGTCGGACGTCCCGGAGATAGCGCTCGAGGGCCCTCCGTGCCGGAGCCCCGATGGGAACCAGACGCTCCTTGGATCCCTTGCCGAACACCGTGGCGAATCCTTCCTCGAGCTCCAGAGCCGAGAGGCGAAGCTGGACGAGTTCCGAGACCCGGACGCCCGTTGCGTACAGGAACTCCAGCATGGCCCGGTCTCGCCAATAGGTGGCTCGGCCTGGATCGGGAGCGTCGAGGAGCCGCTCCGTCTCCTCCTTCGTGAGGAAGTCCGGGAGCGTCCGCTTCACGTTCGGCGAGTCGAGCCGGTCCGTGGGGTCGGTGTCCACGACTCCTTCCGCGAGGAGGAACCCGAAGTAGGTCCGAAGGGCCGATTGGGCCCGTCGGATGGACGTGGCCGCCAGGCCCGCCTCGTTCAGGTCGAAGACCCACGCCCTCAGCAGGGCCGGCGACACGTCTTCGGGACGGCGAACGCCCTCCTCCGTCACGAAGTCGAGCCATCGACGAAGGTCGTGCCCATACGCCTGGACCGTACGGTCCGAGAGGCCGCGCTCGAAGGTGAGATAGTCGTGAAAGAGTTCCATTCGGAAGGCCCGCACGTCCCCCCCACCCGCCTCACTCATCGGGTGGCCGTCGTGTTCTCATCCACCAGACCAGAATCAGCCCGCCCACCACGAGGGCCACCGCCGCCAACCATCGGTTGATGCTGCCCAGGAGGCGTTCCAGGAGAGCCAGGTTTCGGCCGGCGAGGGCTCCGAGCTGGACCAGGCCCCCGTACCAGATGGCCGACGCCACTACGATGGGAGGCACGACGCGGCTCCAGGGCTGCCGGGTGGTCCCGGCGAAAACCGGGACGACGGCCCGGATGCCCGGAAGAAACCGGGAGACGAAGATGGCCGGGGTTCCCCATCGGTCGTAGAAGCCGGCCACCCGCTGCATCTGGTGCGGTCGGAGGAGGTGTCGCCCCACGCCGTTCTCGAAGAACGGCTGTCCGTAGCGGGCACTCAGACCGTAGATGAGGAGCGCCCCGCCCGCGTTGAAGATCCACGTGCCCAGGAACACCCAGAGACCCCGTATGCCCCCGATCTCGGCGCCTGCCAGAAAGCCGCCGAGGGCAACGAAGCTGTCGGCCGGCACGGCGGGCACGAAGTTCTCCAGCGCGGCCCCAACCCAAAGGACGGCGTAGAGAGTCGATTCGGGAAGGCCGTTCATCCAGACGAGGAAGTCCCTCATCGCGTCCTCCCCTTCACCGGATCAGCCTTCGCCCGACTCCGGCGTGGATGCGGGGGCGACGACGGCGACGGCGTGGACGGCGATCCCTTCGCCACGTCCGATCCAACCCAACCCCTCGTTGGTTTTCCCCTTCACCGAGACGCACTGGGCAGGAATGTCCATGGCCTCCCCCAAGCGACGACACATCGCTTCGGCGTGGGGTCCGATCTTCGGTGACTCGCACACCACCGTGACGTCGACGTTGCCCACCCGGTATCCCTTCGTCCGCAACACCTCGGCGGCGCACCCCAGGAGGCCGAGGCAGTCGGCTCATACCCCAGGCCCGACGGGGGGTCGGATATCCGCGCCGGTCCCGCCGGCCGATACCGCGCCCAGAATGGCGTCGGTGACCGCGTGGGCCACGGCGTCGGCATCGGAGTGCCCGGCGAGCCCCGGGTGGTCGGGGATCCGCACCCCACCGAGGACGAGGGGGCGTTCCGTATCGAAGCGGTGGGAATCGTACCCGGTCCCCACCCTCGGCCCCGACCCGTGGTCGGAGGACGTGCTCAGTCCCAGCCCCGGATGGCCAGGCAGACGTTGTGTCCACCGAACCCGAAGGAGTTGGTGAGCGCGAGCCCCACAGGGCGCTCGATGACGCCGTGATGCGCGTACTCGAGATCGCACTCGGGGTCAGGCTCCGAGAAGTTGATGGTGGGGGGAATGGTTCCTGTCCGGCACACCATGAGGGACGCGATGGCCTCGAGGGCCCCTGCGGCTCCCAGGAGGTGCCCGGTCATGGACTTCGTCGACCCCACCACGATGTCGTAGGCCCGCTCGCCCAGAACCTGCTTGATGGCTTCCGTCTCGATGGCGTCGGCCATGGTGGAGGTTCCATGGGCGTTGACGTAGTCCACGTCCTCGGGGGTGGCCTTGGCGTACTTCATGGCCATGCGCATGGCCGACTGGGCACCGTAGCCGCCCGGCGGAGGCGCGGTGATGTGGTGGGCGTCGGCGCTGAGCCCATACCCGACGATTTCGCCCAGGATCTCGGCTCCTCGGGCCTCGGCGTGCTCCAGCGACTCGAGCACCACGGCTCCTCCGCCCTCCCCCATGACGAACCCGTCCCGATCCAGGGAGAAGGGCCGACTGGCCCCGGCCGGATCGTCGTTGCGGGTGGACATGGCCTTCATGGACGAAAAGCCCGCGAAGGTCATGGGGGTGATGGTGGCCTCGGCGCCCCCGGCGATCATGATGTCGGCATCACCATGCCGGATGTGTCGCATGGCGTCACCGATGGCGTGCGCCGACGACGCGCATGCCGACACGGTGGCATAGTTGGGCCCTTGAAGATTCCAGCGGATGCTGATGAGCCCCGCCGAGATGTCCGGGATGAACATGGGGATGAAGAACGGGCTCACCCGGTTGGGGCCCTGCTCGATGAGCTTGCGATGCTGCTCCTCGAACGTCGAGATCCCTCCGATGCCGCTTCCGAAGATGACGCCGAACCGCTCCGGATCGCCTCCCTCCGGCACCCCCTGAAGGCCCGCCGACTCCAACGCCTGGGCGGCGGCGGCTACAGCGAACTGGGAGACCCGGTCGTGCCGCCGGACCTCGCGCTTGTCCATGTAGTCGAGGGGATCGAAGTCCTTGACCTCACAAGCGATCCGGCACGCGAAGTCGTCGGTGGCTTCGAAGGCGGAGACCGTGGCGCCTCCGCTCTTCCCTTCGAGCATGCCGGACCAGGTGGACTCCACATCATTGCCCAAGGGGCTGACGAGCCCCATGCCCGTGACCACGACCAGCCGCAACAGCTGCCCGCCCACCTGCGCG
>CALJKZ010000729.1 GCA_937983085.1 uncultured Gemmatimonadales bacterium | reverse complement strand
GCTGTTACGGCTTCAGGTGTCATCGTCTCTCCCTCTGCATGGCCTGTTCCATCTGTGCGGCGAATACGACCCGCACGACACCGGCTGCGACCAACTCCTGCTGAACCTGGTCCATGAACCGGTAGGGTACATCCCGGTCACCCCGGATGGAGATGACGAGCGCCCGCTCGGAGTCCGCGTACAGCGGAGCCACGATGGCGGAGACGTCCTCCATGGGAACCGGCTGATCATTGATGAAGATCGTACCGTCCCGCTCCATCCAGATGTTGAGGATGTTCTTCTGCTTCTCGTCGATCTTCTCGGCGGCCTCGGCTTCGGGCCACTGGATGGGACGGTCACGGTCCTGCTGGAAGACCGTCGTCACCATGAAGAAGATCAGGAGAAGGAACGCGATGTCCGCGAGCGACGACGAGGGGACCTCGGACGACGCCTTGGAGCTCTTCTCGAAACCACCACCCTTGATCGCCATCCGTCAGTTCTCCAGGACCTGCAGGGAGATACGCTCGGCGTTCGCCGTGTGGAGCGCATCGAGCACGTCCATCATGAACTTGTACGACGCGTCGGGATGGGTTTTCACCGCGGCGATGAGGTTCGGGTTGGCGGAGACTTCCTGCCGCCACAGCCCCTCGATCTCCCGCGGACGCATCTGCTGGATCTGGGTGCTCTCCCCGCGCTTCACGTCCACGATGCCCGTAGGCTGGATGATGAGGTGGAGGATGTTCTTCTGACTGACCTGGGCTTCCTCGCCCGGCTCAGGAAGCACGACGCCAAGGCCCTTGTCCTTGGGGAACGTGGTCGTGACCAGGAAGAAGATCAGGAGCAGGAACGCGATGTCGGCCATCGACGAGGTGGGGACCTCGTCGCTCACCTTCGACTTCTTGCTATTGAGAACAGCCATCCGTTTTTCCTCTGTTTTGTACCATGTACTGAGGCGAAGCCCTACGTGTTCCTTTTCCTACGGTGTGGTGTCGCCGCTCGCGCCCGCTGAACCGGCGGCATCACCGCCGCCCTTGACGGGCTCGTTGGGCGTCACGCTGGGCGGCGGGCTGGATGCCGCGGCCTTGGCCGCGAAGCCTTCCTTGGCCGGCCACCGAGCATCGCCCTTCGGGAGGATCTCGATCTTGCCGTCCTTCTCCAGATCCCAGGCGAGGTTGATGATCTTCTGGGCCCCGTGCTCCATGTCGACGATGAGTTGATCGATACGGGTCACGAAGAAGTTGTAGCCGATGTTCACCGGAACGGCGATGACCAGTCCGGAGGCCGTCGTGAGCAGGGCCACCTTGATTCCGCCGGCGACCAGGGACGGCTCCACGTTTCCGGCCGACTCGATGGCGGCGAACGCGAGGATCATTCCAGCCACGGTGCCGAGGAAGCCCATGAGAGGGGCGACGTTGGCCACGGTGGCGAGAATGACGAGGCCGCGCTCGAGGAAGCCGAGCTCGATGGTGCCCGTCGTGGCGATCATGGACTCGAGCTCGCCGGCGTTCAGCTTCCGGCTCTCCAGGCGGCGCAGGCCGGCGAGGAGAATGGCCGAGGCCGGGCCGGGGGTCTCACGGGCAACCTCGATGGCGCCCTTGATGTCCCCGGCTAGGGCGAGTTCTTCGACCTCCGTCAGAACCCTGCTCGTGCCTTTGTGCGCGATATGGAGCGTGAAGAACTTCGCGATCATCACGCCCAACGCGATCATCGAGCACAGCACCAGCGGGTACATCATCAACCCGCCGTCTGCGAAAAGGGTCAGTAGCCGATATTCCACGGAGTCGTTGCTCCTCGTTTCCTGTACCTGAAATTCAGCGTCGGATCGACTGACGCCGCCCGACGCTTGAAGGACTCGGCAATCTAGGCCGTGTCCCGCCGGAGTGTCAACGCGACCTCTGCAATGTAGTTACGCGGGTGTCCGACCCCGGATTACCGCAGGAAAAGCCGACGCCCCGGGGGTCTCGCCGGGTCAGGACGGGGACAGAACCGACTTGGCCGCGACCAGGGGCGAGTCGGTGGAAGGCGTCGCTCCGACGAGAGCCTCGCGTAGACGCTCCGTGCCGACGTCCCTGTCCAATCTTCCGCCCACGGCGAGGGAGACCTGCGACGTCTCCTCGCTCACCACGATGACGATGGCGTCGGTCTCCTCGCTTAGCCCCAGGGCCGCGCGGTGACGGGTGCCCAGAGAGCGATCCTTCACCGTGGACTGGGTCAACGGAAGGATGGCGCCGGCGGTGCGGATCTGGTCGCCGACCACGAGAACGGCGCCGTCGTGGAGGGGCGAGTACGGTGTGAAGATCGTCGTGAGCATCTCTGCCGACACCCGTGCATCGACGGGGCTTCCCGTCTCGGCGTACTCGTCGAGCCCGATCTCCTGCTCGATGGCGATGATGGCGCCGTGGCGGGCGCGGGACAGGCGCTCCACGGCTTCCACGATCTCCTCGGTGACGCGGCTCCCCTCCAGCCGCTGGAAGGCGCGCATCATGCGGCTGCGCCCCAGGCGCGCCAAGGCCGAACGCAACTCGGGCTGAAAGACCACCAGGATGGCGATGGCGCCGTACTGGAAGGCCGCTTCGAGCATGGTACGGATGAGGATGAGATCGAGGAGCCGGGACACCCCGTAGAGGAGGGCCAGCGCCACCACGCCGAGCATGATCTGCATCGCCCGGGTCCGCTGCAGGACCAGGAGCAGACGATAGAGCAGGAACGCGACGATGAGGATCTCGACCAGGTCGGTCCAACCCGGTCTCAGGAACTGGAGTTGTTCCAGGATCGACGTCACGTGGGGAGGCTCCGCACACTCGAAGGGGGGCAGTACCTATAAGGTACGCCTTCCGACGGCAGCGGAGTACCGATTCGACGCCGGCGAGAACCCGCGCGGGCCGGGATCCACACCCGACCCGCGGCGGGTCGCAGGATCAACCGGGCGCCGGATCCGGAAGAGGGCCTTCTCCCCCGAGCCCGAACGGGCGCTTCGCCTTCTCCGGAGCCGGGGCCGGCTTGTCCGCCAACTTCGGCGCTTCCCCGTCTTCGTCGACGGGGTCGGGCATGGGCGGCAGGGGGTCGCCGCGCTCGAGCGTCTCGATCTGCTCCCGATCGAGAGTCTCCCGCTCGAGAAGAGCCTGGGCGATGCGCTCCATGAGGTCCTTGTGCTCGGTGAGGACGTCGTGGGCGCGCTCGTGGGCCTCGTCCAGGATCCGCTTCACTTCCTGGTCGACGATGCGATGGGTGTGCTCCGAACTCGTACGACGCTGGCTGATCTCCCGACCGAGGAAGACCTCGTGCTCGTTGTCGGCCACGGCGACGAGACCGATGACCTCGCTCATGCCGAAGGAGGTGACCATGCGGCGGGCCATGGAGGTGGCGCGCTCGATGTCGTTGCCCGCGCCGGTGGTGACGTCGTTGGGGCCGAAGACCATCTCCTCGGCCACGCGACCTCCGAAGAGCATGGCGAGCTGACCCTCCATCCAGTCCTTGGTATAGGAGTGACGGTCCTCCTCGGGGAGGCTTGCGGTGATGCCGAGGGCCCTACCCCGGGGCACGATGGTGACCTTATGGACGGGGTCCAGCCCGGGGATCTTGAGGCCGAGCACTGCGTGGCCGGCCTCGTGATACGCCGTCAGCTTCCGCTCCTGCTCGGTGAGGACGAGGCTCCGACGCTCGGTCCCGAGCATGACCTTGTCCTTGGCCTTCTCGAAGTCGTCCATGGAGACCTTATCGCCGTCCCGGCGGGCGGCGAGGAGCGCCGCCTCGTTGCAGATGTTGGCCAGATCCGCCCCGCTCATTCCCGGTGTGCCGCGGGCGATGAGCGAGAGGTCGACGTCGTCGGCCAGCGGCAGCTTCTTGGCGTGGACCCTGAGGATGCCCTCGCGGCCCTTCACGTCGGGAGCGTCCACCACCACCTGGCGGTCGAAGCGTCCAGGGCGCAGGAGCGCCGGATCGAGGACGTCCGGACGGTTGGTGGCCGCCAGGAGGATGACGCCTTCGTTGGACTCGAAGCCGTCCATCTCCACCAGGAGCGCATTGAGGGTCTGCTCGCGCTCGTCGTGACCGCCTCCCAGACCGGCACCGCGATGACGCCCCACGGCGTCGATCTCGTCGACGAAGATGATGCACGGTGCGTGCGCCTTCCCCTGCTCGAAGAGATCACGGACCCGCGAGGCGCCGACGCCGACGAACATCTCGACGAAGTCGGAGCCGGACATCTGGAAGAAGGGTCGACCGGCTTCCCCCGCGACGGCTCGGGCCAGCAGCGTCTTCCCCGTACCCGGCGGACCCACCAGGAGCACGCCCTTCGGGAGTCGCCCGCCGAGACGGGAGAACTTCGCCGGGTCCTTCAGGAACTCGATGATCTCCTGGAGTTCCTCCTTGGCCTCGTCGGCGCCCGCCACGTCGGCGAAGGTGACCTTCGGCGTGTCGGGGGAGATGAGCTTGGCCTTGGAGCGACCGAACTGGAACGCCCGGTTTCCGCCGCCCTGCATGCTCCGGAAGATCCAGATCCAGAACGCGATGAAGAGGATCCAGGGCAGAATCGTGATGAGGTACGTCCCCCACCCGGCGTCCGCCTCTTCGGCGTCGACGATGACGCCCTGACTGGTGAGCTGGTCCAGGAGCCCGTCGGTGACGTCGCCGGGCGTCCGCGAGACGAACGAGCTGTAGTCCTCGCCCTCGATGGTCGTGGTGGCGCGGAAGTCGCCCTCCATGGCGCGATCCCGGAAGACCACCTTGTGGACGCGTCCGTCGTCCAGGTACTCGAGGAACTGGGAGTACGTGATGCGCGCGGGCGCGTCCTCCTGGCTGCGAATGGACTGCACCAGGAAGAGGAGCGCCAGCGCCATGAGCATCAGGAACGCGGCGTTCTTGGACATTCGACCCAATCGCTGGTCGGGATCGGGCTTGATGGGGTCTTCAGGCATCGTCTACTGGTAACGGACCGTTCGCCGGGTGGGGCCCCGGTCCTTATAGGCTGGCGATGTAGGGCAAATGACGAAAGTCTTCAGCGTGGTCGAGTCCGTACCCCACTAGGAACGAATTGGGTGCATCGAATCCCACCCAACGTGCTTCCACTACCGCCGTGGGCTTCCGTTTGTGCAGCAGGGCGCAGACGTCCACGCGTGCGGCGCCCTGCTTCTCCAGACGAGGAACGAGGGCAGCAAGTGTCGTTCCCGTGTCGATGATGTCCTCCACCAACAGTACGGATCGACCCTCGAAATCCGTCGAAGGGTCGTAGCGGACCGTGACCTCGCCACTGGTTTCCATGGCGTCTCCGTAGCTCGCCGCCACCATGAAGTCGACGTGCACCGGGAGCGTGAGGTGACGCACCAGGTCGGAGGTGAAGAGGAAGGCGCCCTTGAGCAGACAGAGCACCAGGAGGCGGTCGTCGGGCTCGTAGGCGGCGCTGATGTCGGCCGCCAACTGGCGTACGCGTGACTGGATCTCCTCGGCGCTGAAGACGACCTCGCGGATGGAGCGTCCGCCCAGGCGGCCGTCGGGCCCTCCTCGATCGTTCACGCGCCGGACCCCCGTGCAGGGTTCGCCGCGGGGAGGACGGGAGGGGTCTTCAGGAGGACGCGACGGTCCTTCAGGTGGAGCTCAACGCCGCCGCCCAGTTCGATGTACCGACCACTCTGGCTCGACCGGACGAAGTCCAGGGCTCGCCGCGTGGTGTCGTGATCGAGGCTCGCCCCTGCGTGGGCGGCGAGGCGCCGAAGGACGCGTGCGGCGAGCGCCGGCCCCAGCTCGAGGAGCGCCTCGCGCCCGCACGACAGTCCGCCTGCGTTCCCTGCGTCCACCGCGTCACCCGCGTCACGCGCATCCCCCGGCATCACTCCACGCACGTCCAAGGCCGGAAGGACGAGGCGCATGGCCGACGTCCACGCCTCCTCCTCCTCGCCGGCGATCTCCGCGAGACGCGCCAGCGATCGCCGCGCGCCGGGCGCGACCCCGGCCTCCGCCTGCGGAAGGATGACGTTGCGGATCACGTTGCGCGCAAAGGACGCGCCCTGGTTG
>CALJKZ010000728.1 GCA_937983085.1 uncultured Gemmatimonadales bacterium | reverse complement strand
CGTCGATCAGGGCGAGGTCGTCCGCTCCCGTGATCGGGTCCATCAGCGCGATGCCGTCGACATTGTTGGACGCATCCCAGGTGACCAGCGACTGGTCGAACTGGTTCTCTTTGCGGTCACTGATGTTTCCGCACAGAGCGCATCCGGACGATGCCGACGAGTAGTTCAGGTTGAACTTCCAATCCGTGCCCGCCGCAGCCGTCAGAACTTCGTTGGCGTACGGCAGGGCGTCGGCGAACTCGATGGCGCCGCCGGCGGAGTTGCGTGCCGTCATGATCTCTTGCGACATCTCGGCCCGAGCGAGGAGCGCCGTCGCCTCGATGGCGAGGTCATCCTCAGTGAGGGCTTCGAAGTCGGCCTTCGCCCTCTCGAGAGAGGTGATGGCGAGATCCATCACGGCGTTCATGGTCGGAACCGCGATCGGACCGAATTCCTCGGAACCGATGGTCGCGTTCCCGGTGCTCACCGCAGGACCGTCCGTCATCTTGTAGGAGAACGTCATGTCCTGCTGGGTCTCGGCGACGACCATGAGGATCAGACCACGGAACATGAGAGCCCGTGCCCGATCCAGGACGAAGGAGTCCACACCAGGGTTCTCCGCAACGTGACCCTCGAGGATCTCGACGGCATTCTGCGCCATCCAGACCCCTCGGCCCAAGGTCGGGAATGCCCCGTCCAAGAACTCGTTGTTCGGGTCGGAGACCGCTCCCTCATCGAGAGAGCCCCACGCGTCGCGGCTCCCGATCCAGTCCAGGTTGTCGCTCACGACCTCCGGACCTTCCCAGAGATCGGCGATGGCTTCGCTCACCAACTGGAGCGAGCCGTTGGCGACGCCATTGGCGGCCGCCTCTTGGCGAATCGACTCCTCGACGAGGCTGTTCGGGTTGTCCACGTCGAGCAGGTTACAGCCCGACAGGACGAACGTCGCAGCCAGTGCCGCCATCGGAGCTTTGATTCGATTCATCATATCAAATCTCCTCAGAACGTGATGCGAGTCGAGAGCGTGAACCGACGCGGGATCGGGATCGACCACCCTTCCGTGTTGTTCAGGAAGTTGCAGTTCAGCCCGCCGTTGCATCGGCCGATGACGTTCGTCTCGGGATCCATTCCCGTGTAGTCACCGAACACCCACATGTGGAGGTTCCGCGCGCCCAGGTTCAGCGTGGCCGTCGACAGACCCCAACCCTCGACGATGTCGGAGGGGATGCGGTACGTGAGCGACGCCTCGCGGAAGCGGATGAGGCTGGAGTCGTAGACCCCGTTCATGCCGCTCATGGGAGACAGGCCCTCGATCTCGTTGGCCCAGTCGACAGCCGCGTCGAGACGCTGCTGCGCCGTCGAAGCCGGGTCAGCCATGATGGCACCGAGCTCGGCAGCCCGAGGCGTGTTGCGGCCGATGACCGCGTTCGCCCGGCGGAACATGCCGGAGAGGTCCTGGTTCTGGACGCCCTGCTTGTACTCGAACAGCGTGTTGAACTCGAAGTTCGACGCAAAGGCCATGTTGAAGCCGAAGGAACCCGCGAAGTCCGGGGTCGGCTTGCCCAGGTAGCTGAGCAGGAGGCCTTCACCACAGTTGTTCGAAGCGAACTGACCCTCGATGGGCGTGCCGAAGTCGGAGTTGGCCGGAGCCAGCGGCTTGAACTCGCTGGGGCTACGCGGCGTGGCGAAGTACGCCAGCGCGTCGGCTTCCGTCGGCACCATGCAGCTGCCGTCGAGGTTGAGCGGAATCGCAACGTCGGCCACGGTGGAGCCGAAGAACGCGCCGGGCGTGTAGCCCTCCACGAGGAAGTTGCGGTACCGCGGATACGAACCACCCGTCTTGAGCGGCGGAGCGCCACCCAGGCTGGTGATCTCTTCACTGAGCCACGCCGTGTTCGCGAACACGTTCACGGAGAAGCCTTCCTGCTGAATGGCCGTACCGCGGAGGCTGACCTCGAAGCCCTGCCCGACCAGCTCACCGATGTTGACGAGCTGCTCGTCGACGAAGCCGCCGGTCACGGAGAACTGACGCGAAACCAGCGCGTCGGTGACCGTCCGATCCCAGTACGTCATGTCCACCGACCAACGGTCGTTGAACAGGCCCACCTCGGCACCGAGCTCCCACTCCGTGGAGACCTCGGGCTGGAGGGCGTCGTTCCCGAGGTTGGCCGGCTCGACGCCGGGGCCCGCCTCGGAGGGTGCAGGTGCGTACGTCGTGAACTTGGCGAACGCATCAGGCTGCAGGCCGGACTGACCGATGGCGGCACGGAAACGCACCGTCGAGAAGGTCTCGTTCGACCAGCCGAGCCCCTGGCTCGGAACGATGGAGGCCGACGCCTTCGGGTAGAAGGCCGTCGAGAAGTCCTCACCGAACGCCGAGTTGGCATCCCAGCGACCACCAACGGTCAGGAAGACCCAGTCGTTGATGCCCACCTGGTCCTGGAGGTATCCACCGAGCTGCGTAACACGCGTCCAGGTCTCGAAGGAGCCCTCGTTGGCAAGCGCCGAAAGGGTCTCGAGGCCCGGGCCCGGGAAGACCGAACCGGAACCACCGGCCTCCTGGTTCTGGCGCAGGAAGCCCTGGCCGCCGAACAGGAGGGTGTTCTCGATGTTGTCACCGAAGTTGCTGATCAGCGAGCCCTTGATGTCGGCCGTGATCTCGCGGCTCCGGTACTCCTCGACCGAGCGGCTGCCGTCCGGCGTGGAGCCGGAGAAGCCGTCCACGTTCCACGCATACGGGCGGAATGCCACCGCGTCGTCCGACGTGAAGTCGATACCGAACGTACCGTCGAGACGGAAGTTCTGCGTGGGGGTGAAGCCGATGTTCGCGCTCCCGGCGAAGTGCTGGGAGTTCACGAAGTTCTGCTGGTACATGTTCTCGCGCGTGGTGGCGAACGCGGGGTTCCCGTAGTAGTTGGACCCCTCGCCCGTCTCCGTCTGCGGAGTGGCACGACGCAGCTGCGTCATGAGGATGGAGCTGAACACACCGTAGATGTTGTTGCCGTTGTCGGGCGTGTGGTGCTCCATGTCCGAGAACAGCGTGCTGACGCCGATCCGGACCTTGTCACTCGGAAACACGGTGAAGTTCGACGTGAACGTCGCACGACGGTTCGTGTCCGTCTCGACGTCGAGGTTCTCCACCACGGGGAAGTTCTGCTGCGGGTTGTACGGTCCGTCCTCGTCCGCGAGGCGAGCCGACACGAAGTACTGGAACGCGTCGGAGCCACCGTTCACGGAGGCCGAGTACGTCTGACCGAACCCGGTGGACAACATCTCGGGGATGAGGTCCTGCTCGAACGGCTCGAACGGTCCCGGCGAGACGCCGAAGCGCTGCTGCATCCGGCCCTGGATCTCGGCGATGGTCGCCGCGTCCGTGGCGTCGGTGCAGTCCACTTCCTCACAGTCCCGACCAATGAAGTCGGCGATGGGGAGGATGCGGTTCGTGGGAACCGAGATGGCGGACCAGTCGGCCTGGGCCGAGAAGCGCGGCGCGCCTGCGCGTCCACGCTTGGTGAAGATCTGGATCACGCCGTTGGAGGCCTCGGTGCCGTACAGAGTGGCAGCCGCGGCGCCCTTCAGGATCTCGACACGCTCGATCGACGCGGGGTCGATGTCGTCGAGACGGCTCGGGTTACCCTGGCCATTGTTGGCGTCGATGGCCTGCCGGTTCACCCGGATGCCGTCGACGTAGATGATGGGCTCGTTGAGCTGCGAAAGGCTCGAGGAGCCGCGGATCCGGATGCGGGCGCCCTCGCCGGTGTACCCGGACGACGGCAGCATCTGAACGCCCGCCTCACGGGCGGCGATCATCTCGGAGAAGTTGCTCACCGGAGCGTTCTCGACCGTGGAAGCGTCGAGAGTCGCGATGGTGTTGCCCAGCTTCCGCTTCTCCGTGGCGACGCCTGCACCCGTCACGACGACTTCGTCGAGGGTGATGGCCGTCTGCTGGAGCGCGAAATCGGCGACCACGGACTGACCTGCCGCGACCGTGACCGTCTGTGAACCTGAGCGATACCCGACGATCTCGGCGACGAGCGTGTGCTCACCTGCCGGAACGTTGAGCAGGAGGAAGCGGCCTGCGGCGTTGGTCAGGGCACCGA
>CALJKZ010000727.1 GCA_937983085.1 uncultured Gemmatimonadales bacterium | reverse complement strand
GATCGCCCGCACCCCGGTGATGATCACGCTGCTCCGCGGCACCACCAGGGTGGGCGGCGTCGGCTTCGCATGAAGCAGAAGCTCGGCGTACATGCCGGGTTTGAGCTCCAGCCCGGGGTTGGCGAGCTCGAGGCGGACGCGAGCCGTTCGGGATTGCACCGAGACGGTCGGATGCACATACGTCACCGCCGCGTCGTAGCTCCGCCCGGGGTACGCCTCGAACGCGACCTCCGCGTGCTGCCCGAGCGAGACCTGCGCGAGGTCCTTCTCGAAGACCTCGGCCTCGATCCACACCCTGCTGAGGTCCGCGATGCGATAGACGGTCTGACCCGGCATGATGCGATCACCCTCGACCACGTTCTTCTCCACGACGATCCCCGACGCCGGCGCGAGGAACGTCAGCGTCCGGTCCGGGACTCCGGCAGCCTCGATTCGCTCGATCTCCCCTGGGGGGATGTCCCAGTAGGCCAGCCGCCGCCTGGCGGCCGCCAACAGCTCCTGGGCGGTCCGCAGGGCACGCTCCCCCGTGGCGTCGGCCGCCACGCGGGCCGCCAGAATCAACTCCTCCTGTGCGGTGACGAGTGCCGGACTGTTCACGGCCATGAGGGGCTCTCCCTCGCGCACCGGTGCTCCCGTGAAGTCGATGAACAGCTCCTCGACCCAGCCGTCCACCTTGGGGTTGACCGTGGCGAGTCGCGTCTCGTCGTAGGCGACGGTGCCAACCGATCGAAGGGTCACGTCCAGCGGGCGACGCTCGACTGTGGCGAACGTCACCCCGATGCGTCGGGACGCCTCCCTGTCGAGAACCACGGGCTGCATCGCCCCGGAGCCCGCCGTCATGGCGGCGTGATCGTGCCCTCCCTCCGCGGTCTCCTCCGCCGGCTCACCCGAGCGGGACTGCCAGACAACCAACGAAACCGCCGCCGCGACCAACACGCCGGAGAGGGCAATCTGCGAAGAGGTCTTCATCATCGTGACTCCAGGAGGTCGCCCCCGCTTCCGGGCAGAGCCCGGCCCACGGTCGACTCGAGAGCGGAAAGGATGGAACCGTAGCCGGCCACGAGCCGATAGAGCTCCATCTCGTACCGGTTCGCGGTCGTCTGCGCGTCGACCAGCGTGAGGAAGTCGACGGCGCCGGCCCGATACGACGCAAACGCGGATTCGACGTTCGTTTGCGCCTGAGGCACGACGTCCATGCGGTAGAGATCGACCAGCGCACGCGCGGCATCGAGCTCGGCTACGAGCTGTTCCACCCGGGCCGTGATCTCGGCCCGAACGGACGCCAGGCGGGCTTCGGCCATACGCCCCTCCGCCGCGGCCGCGTCGCGCAGAGCATGCTGCCGGCTCCCTGCGAAAACGGGCAACGTCACGCCAACGAGGACGCTACCCATTCGCTCCGTGCCAAAGCCTCGGTCTCGCTGGCCGTAGGCCATGCCGAGACGCAGGTCCGGCCAGATCTCCCGCTCCGCCCGCGCGGTTGCGGACGCCGCCCGCCGGACACCCAGCTCGGCCTCTGACATGAGCGGCCGCTCCGCGAAAGCCCAGACCAGGAGCGAGTCCGCGTCGGGAATCGTCCGAGGCAGCGGGCCCAGCGCCACCGGAGCCACGGGCTGGGCCGAGGGCCGGTCCAGGATCCCGTTCAGCAGCGCGGACTGTGCTCCTCGCATCCCCTCCATGCGACGGATCTCACCCTCGGTCCGGACGATCTCGACATCAGCGCGGAGGACATCGGTCTGACGGCCACGACCCGTTCCGTACAGGGAGAGGGCCACCTCGCGAAACCCCTCCAGCAGCTCGAGCGTTTCGGCCATCACCTCGAGTCTCTGGTCCAGCGAGTACAACTCGTAGACCACGGCCCCTGCTCGTGCGCGGAGCTGCCACCACGCCTCGTCGGCCCTCGAGACCGCCATTTCGCTCTCGAACGCCGCGACCTCCGCCTGGCGGCCGAGCTTGCCGGGCCATGGAAGGGTCTGGTTCAGCTGGATGGACGGAGCCATCGACATGGCCATGTCGGTGTTGAACTCGGGAAGCCCGAAGTTCATCACCCCTACCTGGAGGAGCGGGTCCGGAAGGACCGAAGCAGCAGGTTCACGTAGGCGCGCGGCCTCCGCACTGAAGCGGGCCGCGGAGAGCGCCGGGTTGCTGCGCTCCGCCTCTGCCAGGACATCAGCGAGCCGGGTACTGTCGCTCTGCTGTCCCGACGCCCCCGTCGACCCGACGGCCGGTGGGAGGAAGAGGGCGAGCACCACCGCCCGGCGGAGCGTCCGGAGCGGGAAGAGCGGCGTTGGGCCGGGAAGCGTCTTCATGGAATCGTGAGCAGTCCATCTGGCGGTGAACCTGAACGTGTCGCCCACCCGATGAACGAAGGATGACGGAAACGTGAAGAGGCGTTCATGGCCGACCGGGATGAATCGCCTTCACCGACGACGTCCGGAGGTGTGCAGGTGTACTACACGCCAGCGGCTGTCGCGGCGCTGCAGCACGATCGTGCCCCGGCCCTCGACCTCGACGTGGCCGTCCGGTGTGTCTGCGGCCAGCTCGTACCGGAAGGCCGCCCACGCGGCGTCTCCTTCTACCACGGGCTCGATCGAGAACCACCGGTAGGAGAAGTCCTCGAAGACCTCGAGCTCCGGCGCGAGATGGTGATCTCGATAGTCCGACCACCCGTGGTTGACGCCCGCCCCCTCGATTATGTGTACTCCTGGGCCAGCCGCTAAGAGCGTGTCGTGTGCGGCGAAGTCGCCGGCTTCCAGGCCGGTACCGACCGCTTCGACCACGGCCCCTACTTCGGCGGCGTCCTCACCACTCTGACCAGAGACCCCACCGGCACCCACGAGTGCGAGAAGGAGGGCGAACACCCCCGGCCTGGCTCCGCTGAGAGCGGGGCACATGGGAGCGGGGGACGCGGGTCCTCGTTTCGAGATCATCTTCTCCTCCCTGGTAGCGGTTACTTGAGTAGGCCCAACCGAGCGCGGCAACGCGC
>CALJKZ010000726.1 GCA_937983085.1 uncultured Gemmatimonadales bacterium | reverse complement strand
GTCGCCGGCATGGTCATCGAGGGCCTCCGTGACGACGACGACCTGAACAGCGGGTTCGACTGGCTCGCGCGCCTCCACGACCAGGTCGACTCGTACGTCACCGACTCCGAAGCTGCCATCGCGGCGCTCCGTCGAGGCGATGCTCTCCTGGCCATCATGTCTCGGGCCGACGCCGAGAGGGCGCGGGTGTCGGGGGCCGACTGGCTCCACTACCGGATCCCGTCGAGCGGTACGCCGGACGTGGCCCTGGGGGTGGGTATCGTGGCGGGCTCGTCGACCGATGGGGCGGCGAGGGCCTTCGTCGACCACCTCGCAACGAGGGACGCGGCCACGGCCGCCAAGCTCCACACGCACTGGGAGCCAGCGGCGGGTGAGGTGGACGAGTCGGCTCTTCCAACCGACTTCGAGCTTCGCCAGTCGTGGCGGAGCTTCGTGCCGGCCTTCGACACGGTGGCCGCCGAGCTCGACGGCTGGGTGGATCGCTGGGAGCGCGAGATCAGGACGCGCTAGCTCGCCGGTTCGCTCCCATCGGCCGCCGGGACGTCCCCGCTTCCAAGACCGCCCAGCACGAGTCCCACGAAGACCACGACGCCTGCCCCGATGACGTTGTGCCACAAGAAGGAGATGCTGGGCGCTCCGAAGGTCACCGCCGCCACCGACCCCATGCCCACGATGAGGCCGATGAAGGCCCCTGTCCCCTTCGCCCGGGGCATCATCGCGAGGAGGAAGACCCCGAGGATGGATCCGTAGAAGAAGGACCCGAATCGGTTCACCACCTCGATGAGGGAGCCGAGTGTGGCGGCGTACGTGGCCACCACGCAGGCGAAGGTGCCCCACAGGGCGGTGGCCCCCTTCGACACCTTCAGGTAGTGGGCATCGGTGGCCTCCGGCTGGACCCACCGCCGGTAGAAGTCGATGACACTGGTGGTGGCGAGGGAGTTCAACTCCGACGAGATGGACGACATGGCCGCCGCGATGACCCCGGCGATGAAGAGCCCGGCCAGGCCGATGGGAAGTTCGGAAAGGACGAAGCGGGGGATGATGTAGTTCACGTCCCGGGATGGCTGGCCCGTGACCTCTTCGGCCAAGGCGAGGGCCTCTCCGCGGATGGCCTGGATGTCGGCCTCCCGCGCGAGGAACGTCTGCATAGCGGCTTCGGCCGTGGGCTCGGCCTCGGCGGCCGCTACCTCGAGAGCCGCGGTCTCCCGAAGAGAGAAGGCGGCGGCGTACCGCTCCTGGAGGTCGTCGTACGTGGCGCCCGCTTCGGCGAGGACCACCTCCTCCTGGGCGGGATTGAAGAGGAGGGGTGGCTGGACGAACTGGTAGTAGACGAAGACGCCCACTCCCACGAGGAGGACGAGCGCCTGGAGAGGGATCTTCCAGTAGGCGCTCATGAGGAGCGAGCTCTTGGCTTCGTTCACCGAGCGGGCCGTGAGGTAACGCTGGACTTGGCTCTGGTCGGTGCCGAAGTACGAGAGCATGAGGAAGGTGCCGCCGATGACGCCCGACCAGAACGTGTAGGTGTCGTCCAGGTTGAAGGAGAAATCGAAGGTCTGGAGCCGTCCGGTTGCGCCGGCGATCTCCAAGGCCTCATTGGGGCTCACGGGCATCTGGAGGACCAGGACCACCACGATGGCAAGGAGGGCGACGACGATGAGCAGCATCTGCTTCACGTCGGCCCAGGCTACGGCCTGCACGCCACCGATCATGGTGTAGAGGACCGTGGGAATGCCGATGAGGGCCACGCTCCACGCCAGCGGGATGCCGAAGATGGCGCTGAGGACCACGCCCGGTGCGGCGATGATGGTCCCGCACGACATCCCCCGGGAAAGGAGGAAGAGGAAGGCCGTAAGGGAGCGGGTCTTGGCATCGAACCGGCGCTCCAGGTACTCGTAGGCCGTGTACACCCCCGAGCCGTGGAGCAGGGGGACCAGGGTGACGCCCAGGATCACCATGGCCAGAGGCAGGCCGAAGTAGAGCTGGACAAAACGGAGCCCGTCGGTGGCGCCCTGACCGGTGGTGCCGATCATGGTCACGGCGGAGAGCTGGGTGGCCATCACCGAGAGGCCCACCACCCACCAGGCCAGGCTCTTGTCCGCGATGAAGTAGCCCGAGATGGTGTCCGTTCCCTTCGACTTCCGGATGCCGTCGACGACCACCCAGAGGAGGTAGGCGACGACGATGGCCCAGTTCAGCGGATGCATGCGCCGACCTCAGCCGTAGACGATCTGGAGTAGACCCAGGAGGGTCAGAGAGACCACCTGGACCACGAGGACGCGCACCAGAGTCCGACGGAAAACGGCACGTGGCGACTCGTGGACGGGCGGCTCGGTCATGGCGGGTCCGGGCAGGGGTACCGGGTCGGCGGAGGTCTGCGAAAGGAAGGCGAAACCTTCCGGAGTGGGAAGGGGAATGCAAGCTGCGGCCGGCGAAAGGATGCGAGCACGCTCTCGTACCCTTGGGGGACCAGGCCGAAGCCCCGAAGCAGGCGAAGTCGGTCTCGGGAGGCCGCCCGACGTAGGCCAGGAGAAGATAGACCCATGGAGCACTTGATCAGGATCGTGTTGGTAGCCGTCCTCTGCGGCGGCCTGGCCCCGAAGAACGTCGGCGCCCAGGCCGCTCCGACTCCGGCGCCGGACTCGGTTCACACCGTCTTCGTCTCGGACACGGTGCCCGGCTTCGGGGCCGTGGGCGGGGTCGCCACCGACGCCCTGGGCTACGTCTACATCGCCGACTTCCGGAATGCGGTGTGGCGGTACTCCCCCGACGGTGAGCTCGAGAAGCTGGCCGACGGTCTGTACGGCGCGTCGGGCAACGCCGTGGGGCCACGCGGCTACCTCTACCAGTCGAGCTTCAACGGCAACTACATCTCTCGGATCTCCCGGGACGGCGAGGTCGAGACGTGGGTGTCCGACGGCCTCTCGGGACCCGTGGGCATCGCTGCCGCGCCGGACGGAGCCCTTTACGTAGTGAACTGCAATGGCGGCTACATCGCGCGGGTGGCCCCGGATCGGACCGTGAGCGAGTTCGCCCGGAGCGACCTCATGGCGTGCCCCAACGGGATCACCTTCGACGATCAGGGTGATCTCTTCGTTGTGAACTTCAACAACTCCAAGGTCCTCAAGGTGACTCCGGACGGGACCGTTTCCGAGTTCTCCGACATCCCGGGCGCCGGGGGCAACGGCCACATCGCCTTCACCCGGGGGGCTTTCTTCGTGACCCAGTTCCGCGGGCACAAGGTCTTCCGCCTCCTCCGCGACGGTACCTATCACGTACTCGCGGGGACGGGCGCTCCGGGTGAGGACGACGGGCCGGCTCTGGACGCGACCTTCTACCGCCCCAACGGAATCGCGGCGTCGCCGGGAGGAGGCGAGCTGTGGGTGAACGACCTCACCGAGGGTCAGGGGCTCGGAAGAGGCCGCTCGGTGGTGACCATGCGAAGGATCCGACTCACCTCACTCGCCGATGTCATGGCCTCGGTGGACCCGGCGGCCGACGCCTCGGAGATCGAGTCGGCCTACCAGGCCTATGTCGAGATGCGCACGGGAGAGGACAGCAGCGCCGGCGCCATCGCCCTCGGGTACCAGTGGCTCACCGCGGGACGCATCGCCCACGCCGTGACGCTCTTCCGCCTCAACGGCGAACTCTTCCCCGACGACGCCAACGCCCAGTTCCACCTGGGCGAGGCGTATCGCTACACCGGCCAGCCCGACGCCGCCGCGGAGCAATACAGGTTGGTGCTCCAGCTCGATCCGGACCACGGCAATGCCGCGGCCCGTTTGGTGCAGGTGACGGGGAGCTGAGATCGGGCGTCCACAGCGCTTGACGCCCTACGTCGGCTTCGGGTAGCGTCCTCTCCCTGCTGCTTCGGGCGGCGGGAGTCGTACCGGATCGGCGTTCTCCTCGCGAGGCTCACGAAGGCGGCAGGAACTGAACATCGGAACCCGGGGGTCCGAACTGGCCCTCATTCAGGCGCGTGACGTACAGGCTCGACTCGCGGCGGCCGGCTTCGAAGCCGAGATCGTGACCATCACCACCACCGGGGATCGACGGGAGATCCCTCGTGACCCGGCCGACGTCGGGAAGGCGCTGTGGACGCGGGAGATCGAAGAGGCCCTCCACGACGGGTCCATCGATCTCGCTGTGCACAGTCTCAAGGATCTTCCCGCGGACCTGCCCGAGGACCTGGTGGTCGGTGCCGTGCTGCCCAGGGAGGACCCTGGTGACGTCCTCGTGAGCCGGGACGCCCCCCGATCGGTGGACGACCTTCCTGCCGGCGCCCGGGTCGGTACCGGGTCCATACGCAGGGCCGCTGCCCTGGCCAGGGCTCGCGGAGATCTGCGCGTGGCCCCGCTGAAGGGGAACGTTCCCACGCGCCTCCGACGCCTGGAAGAGGGTGACTACGACGCCATCGTCCTCGCTGCGGCCGGTCTCAACCGGTTGGGCAGGAGACCCCACGGCCTCCACTCCATCGACCCCACCGTCATGCCGCCGGCCCTCTGTCAGGGCGTGGTGGCCGTGGAGGTCAGGGCGGAAGACGTGGACGCCCAGTGGGTGACGGCCTTGAACGATCCGGTCACCATGTCGACCACCCGGGCCGAGCGTGCCCTACTCGCCGAGCTCGAGGTCGGATGCGGTGCTCCGGTGGGTGGCCTGGCGGTGGTGGAAGGCACCAGGGTCACGGTGTTCGGGGAAGTCCTCAGCCCCGACGGGGGGCACTCGGTACGTGAGATGGGCGAAGGGCCGGTGGGTGACGCCGCCTCCATCGGACGCGCGGTAGGTCAGGCCCTGGTGTCCGGGGACGGGGCTGCGCTTCTCCAGGCCCTGCGGAGCTGAACCCGGCGTGGGTCACGCGCTGGCGGGCTGGACGGTGGTGGTGACGCGAGACGAGGCGCCCAACGGCCCGCTGGGTCGTCTCCTCGCCGCCGACGGTGCCCGGGTCGTGCACGTCCCCACGGTGACCATCGGTCCCCCTCGGGACGCGACGCCTCTCCGCGCGGCGCTCGCGCGCATCCACAGCTACGACTGGATCGTCCTCACCAGCCCCCGGGCGGTGGATGCCATCGTCGAGTGGTCGCCCGCGCTCGGTGGGGCGTTTCCGTCCTCGCCCTCCGCTGCACGGCCGGAGGTCGCGGTAGTGGGGCGGGCCACCGCGGACCGCGCGTCGGCCGAAGGGATCCCGACGGATGTCATCGGCTCGGGGGAGGGCGGGGAGGCCTTGGCTCGAGAGCTCGTGGACCGAGGGATCGGACCGGGCACCGAAGTGTTCTTTCCCGCGAGCAGTCGAGCCGGACGCGGCCTCGTCGAGATTCTCGAAGCGGCGGGCGCGACGGTGGAGCAGGTCGTGGCGTACGAGACTCGGACGAGGACGGTGGATTTCGGGCGCTACCCGGGTGTGGCCGGGGCCGATGCCGTCACCTTCACCAGTCCGAGTGCCGTCGAGGGGTGGTTCTCCTCCGCGGGGGAGGGCGACCCGTGGGGCGGCCGCGACGACGTGCTTCACGTGGCCATCGGATCCACCACGGCCGCGGCTCTGGAGGCGGGCGGCCTCACGCCGGTCGTGGCGGTGGACCCATCGCTGGACGGCGTGGTCGCAGCGATCCGAGAGCGAGCGGTGGACCGCGGTAGATAGCATCTCAGTTCAAGACAGGAAGGAAGGACGAAACTCCATGGATCGACCCCAACGGCTACGACAGAGTCCGCGCTGGCGCTCTCTGGTGCGGGAGACCCACGTCCATCCCTCCCAGCTGGTCTGGCCGCTCTTCGTGAAGGCGGGCTCGGGCGCGCCCACTCCCGTGTCCAGCATGCCAGGAGTCGAACAGCGCTCGGTCACCGATGTGGTGGAGCTCGCCGAGCAGGCGGAAGAGCTCGGGCTCGGGGGCCTGCTCCTCTTCGGGATCCCCGACTCCAAGGACGAGTCGGGTTCGTCGGCGTGGGACCCGGAGGGGCCGGTACCCGCCGCGATTCGAGCCATCAAGGAGGCGTGTCCGGACCTTCTCGTCTGGGCGGACGTCTGCCTGTGCGAGTACACGAGCCACGGCCACTGCGGTCTGCTCGACGGGCACGTCATCGATGGCGAAGCCACCCTTCCACTCCTTGCGCGGGCGGCCCTCGCCTACGCCCACGCGGGAGCCGACGCCGTGGCGCCCAGCGACATGTTCGACGGCCGGGTGGCGCATATCCGTGCCGCATTGGACGACGAGGGCTTCGCGATGACGCCCATCGTCTCGTACGCCGTGAAGTACGCGTCGTCGCTGTATGGGCCCTTCCGGGAAGCCGCGGGAAGCTCTCTCGTCCACGGTGACCGGCGCACCCATCAGATGGACCCGGCGAATGCGCGGGAGGCGCTCCGGGAGGCGTGGCTCGATGTCGTCGAGGACGCGGACATCCTCATGGTGAAGCCCGCTTCGTACTACCTCGACGTCATCTCGGCGGTGCGGCGGAGCGTCGACCGGCCGGTGGCGGCGTACCAGGTCTCCGGCGAGTACTCCATGATCAAGGCCGCCGCGGCCAACGGCTGGCTCGACGAGCGGGCCGTCGCCCTGGAGAGCCTCACCGCCATCCGGCGCGCCGGGGCCGACTGCATCGTTACGTACTTCGCCCCCGACGCCGCCGCTTGGCTGCGTGAGGGCTGACCCGAATCCCTTTGGCAGCCATGCCCCCGACGACGACCACGCGTAGCCAGGAGCTCTTCGCACGAGCCCATCGACTCATTCCCGGAGGGGTGAACAGCCCGGTCCGGGCCTTCGGACCGGTGGGCGGCGACCCGCCGTTCATCCGGAGCGGCTCGGGCAGTCGCATCGTCGATGTGGACGGGAACGAGTACCTGGACTTCATCGGGTCGTGGGGTCCCATGATTCTGGGACACGCCCACCGCGAAGTACTCGCGGCGCTCCGGGACTCCCTCGAGCGCGGGACGTCGTTCGGCGCCCCCACCCAGGGCGAGGTCGAGCTGGCCGAACTCATCATCGATGCCGTTCCGTCCGTCGAGATGGTGCGGCTCGTGAACTCCGGCACGGAAGCCACCATGAGCGCCCTGCGACTGGCCCGAGCGGCCACCGGGCGCGACCGCGTCGTGAAGTTCAAGGGAGGCTACCACGGACACGCCGACGCCTTCCTCGTTGAAGCCGGATCGGGGGCCGCGACGCTGGGCCAGCCTTCCAGCCCCGGAGTCCCGGAGGGGACAGCGGCGGACACCATCGTCGCCGAGTTCAACGACACGGAGGGGATCCGGACCCTGTTCGCCGAGCACGGCGACACCCTGGCGGCCGTCTTCGTGGAGCCGGTGTCGGGCAACATGGGGTGCATCCCTCCCGAGCCCGGTTTCCTGGAGGCGCTTCGTGCGTCGTGCGACGACTCCGGCGCGCTCCTGGTCTTCGACGAGGTCATGACCGGATTCCGCGTAGCCCACGGCGGAGCCCAGGCCCACTACGGTGTCCTTCCGGACCTCACGACGCTGGGCAAGGTCATCGGCGGTGGACTGCCCGTCGGCGCCTATGGCGGCCGTCGGGACGTCATGGAGATGGTGGCGCCGTCCGGGCCCATGTACCAGGCGGGGACGCTTTCCGGCAATCCCCTCGCGGTGTCGGCGGGCATCGCCACCCTTCGTCACCTGGCCGAGCACCCCGAGGTGTACGAGCGACTCGACGTCATCGGGGAGTACCTGGACGGGCGCATGGAGGCCTTGGTGGCGAAGCACCCGGACCGCATCTCCTGGACGCGGGTCGGAGCCATGGGCGGCCTGGCCTTCGTCCCCGCCCCCGTCCGCGGTTGGGCCGACGTCTCCCGATCCGACAAGGAACTCTTCGCCGCCTTCTTCCGGGACCTCCTCGCCGAAGGGATTATGCTCCCGCCGAGCTGCTTCGAGGCGCTCTTCTGGTCGGTGGAGCACACCGAAAAAGACATGGATCGGTTCGCCGACGCGGCCGAGGCGTCGCTGGCTGCGCGGGTGACGTCGTGACCGAGGATCTGCGACGCCCTTCGGCCGAGGATCTGCGACGCCC
>CALJKZ010000725.1 GCA_937983085.1 uncultured Gemmatimonadales bacterium | reverse complement strand
AGCACAACGGCGATCACCAGAATCCCGCCCTCCACGAGATTGGTCTCCACGGTGCGAATCGTCCGGCCGATGAGGTCGTCGCGATCGTAGAAGGCTTCGATCGTGACGCCCGGCGGAAGACTGCCTGCCAGTCGATCGATCTCTTCCTTCACGTTTTCGACAACGACGCGAGAGTTCTCGCCCAGCAGCATCATCACGATCCCGACTACCGCCTCGCCGCGGCCGTCCCGGGTCACCACGCCCTGGCGGACCATGGGTGCCAGGCTCACCTCGGCGACATCGTGCACGTACAGCGGGACTCCGTCCGAGCTAGAACGAATCACCACTTCCTCGATGTCCCGCAGTGAACTGACGAGCCCCTCCCCACGGATGACGACCTGCTCCCGATCCCGAACGAGATACGCTCCCCCGACGTTGCGGTTGTTCCGCTCCAGTGCCTCGAATAGCTCGGACAAGGGGAGGTCGTGCGCACTCAAAGCCCGGGGGTCGGGCGCCACCTGATACGTCTGCAGCTCACCGCCGAACGTGTTGACCTCCACTACGCCGCTCACGCTCTTGAGCTGGTAGGCCACGAACCAGTCCAGGATCGTCCGGAGCTCCATGGGACTGTAGCAGTCGGGCGTGTCCTGGCTCGAAGGGCATGCGGGTTCCCCGCGCACCTCGAACTGGTAGATCTCGCCGAGACCCGTCGCGATGGGCCCCATCTCGGGCGTGCCGTACCCTTCGGGGATCGCCTCTCGCGCTTCGGCCAACCGCTCCTGTACCACCTGTCGGGCTCGATAGATGTCGGTGCCCTCCTCGAACACCACGGTCACGTTCGATAAACCGAACTTCGAGACCGAGCGGACCTCCTCCAGATCCGGCACGCCGGCCATGGCAGCCTCCACCGGGAAGGTCACCAGGCGCTCGACCTCCAGCGGTGCCAGCGCCGGGGCAGTAGTGAGGATCTGCACCTGGACGTTCGTGACATCGGGCACCGCGTCGATCGGCAGGGCCAGCATGCTTCGCATCCCGACGACAGCCACCACGAGCCACAGGGCGACAACGAGGAACCGGTTCTCGAGAGACCAGGCTACGAGTCGGGTAGCCATCAGCCCTCCTCCTCTTCTGCCAACGACGCTCGCAAGAGCTGACCCTTCAGGAGGAAGCTCCCGTCGGCCACGATCTCGTCGCCCTCCTCGAGGCCCGTGACGATCTCGATGAGATCACCCACGCGCCGGCCCGTGAGCACTCTCCGGACCTCGAACGTCCCTTCGTTCGCGCGAAGGAATACGGTCGGGTTTCCGTTGATTTCCTGTACCGCCGCCCGAGGGATCACCACCAGACCCCGGCTCGCTTCAGGCAGGGTGCCCTGAATTCGCGCCGTGGCGAACATTCCGGGCCGCAGCCGACCATCAGCGTTCGAGAGCACGACTCGGAGGCCTGCGGAGCGACTGGTCTCGTCGAGCACGCCGGATACCCGGTCGACCGCGCCCGTGAACACGACGTCGGGAAAGGCGCGGATCTCGACCTGGACTCGTTGGCCGACGTCCACGTACTGCAGCTGCTGCTCGTACACTGCAGCCTCCAGCCACACCTCGCCGAGATCGATCACTCGCAACAGGACGTCCGAGGGCTCCACCCACTCACCGACGTTCACGGAGCGCGCGGTGACGGTACCCGCGATGGGGCTGTACAGGGTCACTCGCGCCGGATTCCCCGGCGGTTCCCCTGGGTCGACGATCCCTGCGGCGGCGAGCCGAGTGAGCGAGGCCCTCACGTCCGCCACCGCGACTTCCCACGTGCTCTGTGCTTCCTCGAAGGACCGGACCGACGTGACCCTCCCGTCCAGGAGGGCTCGCTGACGATCCAGCGCACGCGACGCAGCGCGCTCCCGGGCCCGGGCTGAGACCAGGTCGGCCCACGCCCGGCCGACTTCTGCGCTCTCGATCGTCAGGAGGCCGCTACTGCGAACGACCGCGTCGCCGGTATTCACACTCACATCCACGACCCGACCCGACACTCGGGCACCGATCTCAGCGACTCGATCGGGGACCGCCACGACCTCTGCGGGAAGTTCCAGGGATGGGGCCAGCTCCAATACCTCGGCCCGGGCGTAGCTCAGCTGGAGAGACTCCAACGCATCCGCAGTCAGTGCGACGCGGTCGGCGAGGGCCTCGGACGCCCCCTCCCCTTCCTCTTCCGTTTCGGCGGGTGCCGAGCAACCGAGCATGAGTAACGGCCCCATGACGAGCAGAACCAGCAGCCGGATTGATCTGTTCGCCTTGTTCATCGGACCACCTCCTCGAGTGGAACGGATTGGAAGGCACCGGTGGCGGCACGGAGTCTCGCCCCCGCCGTCGCCAGTTCCAGTCGGGCCTCCAGATAGCCCAGCTGGCCGTTCAGGAGCTCGGCCTGAACCACGAGAACTTCCGCGACGCCGAATTCCCCGGACTCGACTGCGAACTGCATCAGGGCCGCACTCTCCTCCATCGCATCGAGAACCTCAGTGTCGTAGAGCCGCAGGGCGGCGCGCGCCTGCTCGTACAGCGTCACCGCGGCACGGGCGTCGGCAGTCACCTCGAGCCGCGCCTGCTCTCGCTCCGCATCCGCCCGTTCGCGCCCGGCGGCAGCGGCCTCCCGCCCGCCCTGATTCCGGTTGAACAGCGCCAGGGGGATTCGAAGGCCTGCATTGAAGAGCTGCGTTCCCTCCTCCTGCGTCACCGAAGCCGTGATGGACACGTCCGGCCAGCTTTCGGCTCCGGCAAGGCGGTGGGACTGGACTGCCGCCTCGACGCGTCGCCCCTCGGCGAGGAGGTCCGGGCGCGAGACGGGCGCACGGTGCAGGACGGCCGGCTGGACCGCGGCGGGAGCACCCTCCGGAAGCTCCCCGCGAGGCGCCGTGTGGTCGGGGAGGTCAACGCCGAGCTGCGATCGGAGCCTCAAAAAGGCGACTCGCCGCTCTGCAACGGCGCTCAAACGGAGCCGCCGCGCTCCAGCGCGCCGTATGGTGGCTGCGTTGACTTCGAGGGGTGTGCCGACGCCCGCCGAGAGGCGTCTCTGCGCGAGGTCGAAGAGTCTCGTCGCGACTTCTTCGTTCTCCTCCGCCAACCTGGCACGCTCCGCCGCGGCGAGGCCCTCGAAGAAGGACGTGGCCACTGCCAGTTCGACGATCCGTCGTGCGTCGGTTCCTTCGGCGCGCGCCACTTCGACTTCCGCCGTTGCGACTCCCCTGCGCTTCCCCCTCTGCCCGGCGATTTCGAGCCGCTGCTCCAGGCCGATCTCGAACTCGGGCTCGAAGGAACCGACGCCCGACAGCGCCGATCGCCGCCCTCGATACAGTGCGAGCGCGGGATTCTCCATCACGAGCACGGCTGCCTGTGTCAGAACGCCGGACGCTTCATCCACACGCGCGACGGCCGCCGTCAACACCGGGCTGTTGGCGGCTGCGATCTCGAGTGCTGCGTCCAGGGTAAGCGTGGGCCCTACCTCTCCCTGGGCGCAGGCGGCGCCGGGTGCCAGCCACATGGCCATTGCCAGCACCGTCGCAGCCAACGGGGTAAACGTGCTCATTCGTCGGGGTCTCCAAGCAGATGCGGCGCGTCAAAGGGGCGCGCCGGTTGAACGGCTGATTGGTCTTTCGCCCACGCAGGCGCGGGGCGGGAACTACCGGAAGCCGATCAGCCGTGCTTGGGTGGGCGGAAGAGCCCGGAGGGATGCGACGAGAGGTGAGGATTCCGCGTCGGGAAAGAAATCCCGGGGGTTGGGCCGGATGGGATGGCCCGGGGCGGTTCGATTTGCGGAGTGGTCGCGTGGCTGGAGACTGCGCACATGCCACACAGGCACGTGCACTCATCCGATGGAAGGTCGGGAGCGAGGGGGCTCTCGCCGGCCGCGTCCTCGAGGTGTGTGGGCGCGAGCCGTTCCGTGGAGTCAGTCCAAGAGTCGAGGGCCGCGGCCTCCCAGGGCAGGGAGGAGAGCAGGATTGCCGCCAGGAGGCATGCCGAAACGATCCGTTTCACAGTCGATTCCACGACGCGACGAGCCGAGGATGATCCCGTGATACCGCCGGCCCGCAGCGACTCATGTGCCGACCTCGTGATCCGGATAGGTCCCGCACGCCGGCAGCCCGGTCGCGACATCCGTCACCAACTCCTCGGCTGCTGCGAGAAGCTCGCCGACCCGGGTATCGCTCAATTCGTAGAAGGCGTAGCGCCCGCGCTGACGCCTCAGCACGAGGCCGCAGTCGAGCAGGCACGCCAGGTGGTTCGAGACATTCGACTGACCGAGTCCGGTGTGCTCTACGATGTCGCCGACACAGAGAGGACCCCCGCGCAACGTCTCGAGGATGGCAAGGCGCGATGGGTCCGACAGCCCGCGAAAGAGCTTGGCGGTGGTGCTCGGGGAGATGGAAACGGCGGACGTCACGGCGCGACTACTCGAGCGGGAAGGCAATCACACATCATCGACCGATGATACGTGATTCTGCGGAATCGACAAGGTCGAACACACTCGGAGCCGGTGCAGGGACCCTTGAGGCCGTCACCCTTTCGCACGACCTTCAGGCCATCATGACTCGCCGCACCCGCACGTTCGCCGGCCTCCTGGCCCTCGCAGCGATGACCGCGTCGTTTTCGGAAGCGGTGCTGGCATCGGTGTGCGCGTCACCCACGGCGATGAGTTCGATGGCCAGGATGGTGACACCTGCCGAGGCAGGTGACCGCCAGGATACGAACGAGCGCGGGATGCCGTGCGACCGGATGGATCACACCGACGGGTCCCGCGAGGGGGGTGAGCACTGTCCGCTCACCCCGACGGCTACGCAGGGGTGCACGGTCGCGGCTTCGGCACCGGCGCCTCAGACCTCGGTAGGCGGGCCCGAAGGCTCGACGACCCGTCACGTCATACCGGATGTGATCGAGCCCGAACTCCTCCTCGCGCACGCCCTGTACCACCCTCCACGGGCGTAGTCCTCAGCCGGCGCTCGCCGGCCTTCTTCGTTTCCGTGAATCCACGGAAGTGATCCACCGCACGACCTGCCGGTCGTGCACCCCATGCCATCGCGACCGAGTGGTCGTGGGCGGCCCCGCGTGTGGCCGTATGGGGGACGGACTCTCTCTCAGAGGACAATTCGATGCAGCGCATAGGCAAGTTGCCCTGGGTACTGGTTGCGGCACTGACCCTGGCGGTTCCCCAGAGTGCCACCGGTCAGATGGCCAGCCTGACAGACCTCCTGGCGGAAGCCGACTCCGTCAATCCTGCGATCCGGGCCGCGGAACAGCTTGCCGAGGCGGCCGCGGCTCGCGTCCCCCAGGCGGGTGCCCTGCCCGACCCGATGCTGGGTGTCGGTCTGATGAACGTGCCGGTCGCGAATCCGGGGTTCGGTCGGGAGATGATGACGATGACCCAGGTGCAGGTGAGCGGGACGCTTCCCTGGCCGGGCAAGCTAGGACTTCGCGAGGACGTGGCTCGCCTGCAGGCGCAAGCGGCCGAGTTCGAGGTCGAGCGGGTCCGGGACCGGATCGCCGCCGAGGTCGAGACCGCGTACTACCGCATCTACTTCATCGATCGTGCGCTCGAAGTGACGCGTCGAAACGCGACCCTCGTCGGGGACTTCGCCCGGCTCACCTCCACGAAGTACGGAGTGGGGAGTGGCGTTCAGCCGGATGTTCTCAAGGCGCAGGTCGAACGGACCCGGCTGTCCGACCAGTTGGTCACGCTCGGAGAGCGTCGGGAAAGTGAGCTGGCTCGGCTCAACGCGCTCCTCGATCGTCCGACCGAGACCACGCTCCCCACGACCGAGCTTCCCGCGGCGGTCCGTGCGGCGGCGATGCCCGTCCGGTCCGGCGGCCCGCGCTTCGCCTCTACGGCTCTCGGCGACCTGATCGGCGAGGACCGTACGGACGACGGGCTGCCGAGCACGGCCGAACTCCAGGCGCTCGCCTTGGAGCACAGCCCGATGATTCAGGCGCACGTGCGACGTGTCGCCGCCCAGGAGCAGGCGCTGGCACTCGTGGGGACCGCCACGCTTCCCGACTTCAACGTCAGCGCGGGCTACGGCTTCCGGAACGGGTTCGCCGATTTCTTCAACGTCATGGTCTCCGCACCGCTCCCGATCTTCGCCGGACGGAAGCAGAGCCAGGGCGTGGTCGAGCAGACGGGTGTACTGGAAGATCACCGGGCACGCCACCATGCGATGGTGAACGAGCTAAACGCCGAGATCGCTTCACTCGCCGCCGCGCTCCGACGCACGCGCGACCAGCTCGTGCTTCTGAACGACGGCATCCTCCCGCAGGCCCGGGCGGGCCTCGAGTCCTCGACGTCGGCGTACAGGGTGGGTCGTGTGGACTTCCTGACTCTGCTCGACGCGCAGGTGACGCTCTACCGACATGAGCTGGACGACCACCGGCTCCTCACCGACTTCGCAGAAACCCTGGCCGCACTCGAGCGGGCCGTTGGCACGGAGGTGCTCCGATGAACACCGATCGGACGAAGCTCCTGACCCTTGGTGTGATCGCCGTCGCTTCCGCGCTCGTCGTGGGCGTCGCCCTCGGGCGAGCCTCGGGGGGCGCGTCCGCCCCCGATGCCGTGCGAGTGGATGGGATGGAAGGCATGGCAAGGATGGAGGGCATGCAGGACACGCAATCCATGGGCGACATGCCCGGCATGGAGATGGACGGCATGCAGGGGATGGACATGGCGGGCACGTCGACGGACGGCACGGTGCGCCTCGCGGCCCGGGAGATGGCCAACTTCGGCGTCACCTTCGGCACGGCGGACGTACGGCCACTCACGCGCAGCATCCGCGCCGTGGGCCTCGTCGACTTCGACGAGACACGAATGGCGTACGTGTCATCTAAGTTCGGAGGGTGGGTCGAGCAGCTCCACGTGGATTTCACGGGCCAGGTCGTGCGTGCGGGGCAGCCACTCGCCGAGGTGTACTCCCCTGAACTGGTCACCGCCCAGGAAGAACTGCTGCTGGCGGACCGGATGGAGAGAGAGGTCGGGGCCAGCTCGCTTGCGACCGTGGCCGACGCCGCCCGGGAGCTGGTCGCCTCGGCCCGCAGACGACTCGCGTACTGGGACATCTACGAGGAGCAGATCGCCCGGCTCCT
>CALJKZ010000724.1 GCA_937983085.1 uncultured Gemmatimonadales bacterium | reverse complement strand
ACGAGTTCGTGGAGCCCGCCGGTATCCGGGGCGCCGTCGAAGAGGGTATGGCGGACGAGGACGTGGTCCTCCTCATGAACTTCCGGGCGGACCGCATGAGGCAGATCACCGCTGCCCTTTGCGATCCGGGCTTCGACGCATTCGAGCGACCGGATGCGCTCCCGTCACAGGTGATCTCGATGACCGAGTATGAAGACCATCTGCCGACGACGGTGGTGTTCGCTCCGGTGGACGTGAAGATGGGGCTCTCCGAGTTCCTGGCCGGCGAGGGGCGCACCCAACTGAAGGTGGCGGAGACGGAGAAGTACGCCCACGTCACCTATTTCTTCAACGGAGGCGAAGAGACACCGTGGGTCGGGGAGGATCGTGCACTCGTCCCATCACCGAAGGTGGCGACGTACGACCTTCAGCCGGAGATGAGCGCTCGAGGTGTCGCACACGCCGTCATGGAAGGGCTCCGGGGCGACTACGACTTCATCCTCGTGAACTTCGCCAATCCCGACATGGTGGGGCACACGGGTGTCATTCCGGCGGCCACGGCAGCGGTGGAGGCGGTGGACGCATGCATGGCCGAAATCATCGAGTGTGTCGAAGCGCACCCCGAGTGGGTGGCGCTCGTCACGGCCGACCACGGGAACTGCGAGAAGATGCTCAACGAGGACGGCAGCGTGCACACGGCACACACCATGGAGCCGGTGGACTTCATCGTGTTCGATCCTCACCGCGTCACGGATGGCGGGGGTCCGACGCACACGGGTGATCACGGCGGTTCGGCGGGCGCCGGTGTCGGCGAAGTGGAGGGGGCCGAGGCCTCTGGCCCGAAGCTCCTCGCCGACGCTCGCCTTGCCGATGTCGCGCCGACGGTCCTGGGGTTTCTGGGCCTGGAACCGCCCGCCGTCATGGACGGTCGTGACATCCTCGGTCGGGGCTCTGACGCTACCCGACGCCACGCCTCCCGGAGCGGGGCCTGAGACATGGATCGCGACCAACTCCTGGAGAGGGTGCTGACCCTCGCCGACGAAGTCGACTGGGCCGCCGCCGCCGAGCTCCTACGCGATCACCTCGACGACTTCGATGAGGACCCCGCCGTCCACTGCTGGCTCGGGGTAGCCGAGCGGGAGCTGGGAATGGAGGGCGTGGCCTACGAGCGCTTCAAGCGAGCGCTGGCGCTGGACCCGACAGACCCGTACGTCCTGGCCACGGCTGGCAACGGCCTCGCCCACTTCGACGACCCCGACGCCGAGGTCGCGCTACGTGCTGCGGCGGTGACGGCGCCCGGGGTGGCGGTGGGCCGCTTCTACTACGGCGCCTACCTGGCTCGGGAGGGTTTCATCGAGCAGGGACTGGAGGAGTTGAAGGCCGCGCGCGAGCTGGATCCGGAGGACCCGCACATCGCGTACGAGCTGGCGGTGGCCCACGCCTTCGACGGGGACCACGACAGGGCCACCGACATCCTGGCCGACGCCGTTCGCCTCGCCCCCGAAGACGGCTGGACGCGTGTGGTGTTCGGGCTCGAACTGCTGGAGGCCGACCGCCTCGACGAGGCAGCGGGGGAGCTCATCTCGGGGGCTCGTCTCCGCGAGGACGATGTCGACGCGCAGTTGGCGGCGGCGCTGGCTGCGGCGGCGACGGGCCTGGACGAAGACGCGTGGGAGATGCTCGAACGGGCTCGCATGAATGCCGTTGAAGCGGACCTCGTTCTCGTCACGAACGTGGAAGACCGACTGGACCTCGGGTACGCGGAGTCGCAGGCGTTTCTCGTCGACGACCTCGCGCCCAACATGCTGCGCCAGCGCCTCAGTGAACGGCCTTGAACCGGGAGCCCCAGAAGTGAGCCGACTCTCAATCGACTTCCAGAGACATCGCCTGGACAACGGGTTGAAGGTGGTCCTGGCCCCCGATCCTACGGTACCCATCGTCGCCGCCAATCTCTGGTACGGTGTCGGCTCCCGGAACGAACCCGAGGGCAAGACCGGGTTCGCCCACCTTTTCGAGCACATGATGTTCCAGGGGTCGGCCCACGTGCCCAAGAACCGGCACTTCGAGCTCATCGAGGGTGTGGGTGGGACGCTGAACGCCACCACCTGGTTCGACCGGACCAACTACTTCGAGACCGTCCCCTCGGTGGACCTGGAGTTGGCGCTCTGGCTGGAGTCCGATCGCATGGGATGGATGCTTCCGGCAATGACCCAGGAGAAGCTCGACAACCAGCGCGATGTGGTGAAGAACGAGAAGCGCCAGCGCTACGACAACCAGCCCTACGGCGACTGGGACGAGCGCGTTCAGGGCCTCGTGTATCCTGAGACCCATCCCTATCACCACACGGTCATCGGATCCATGGAGGACATCGACGGGGCCACGCTCGACGATGTCCGCTCCTTCTTCGAGACGTTCTACGTGCCCAACAACGCGGTCCTGACCCTGGCCGGGGACATCGAGCCTGCCCATGCCCTGGAGCAGGTGAAGCGGTACTTCGATGAGATCGAGCCCGGCGGCGAGATCCCTCCTCTGCCCGGGAATCCCGAGATCGACCCCATCATCGGATCGACGGTCCGCGACCACGTCGTCTCCGACGTACCGCTTCCCCGGGTCATCATGGCCTTCCGGGTTCCACCCTTCTCGTCCGACGACTTCGCCGTGGCCCGTGTCACCGGGGCTCTTCTCGGGACCGGTCGTGCTTCACGGTTCTATCGGCGCCTTGTGCGAGAGCGACGGGTCGCCAAGAGCGTGGTGACCTACGTCTATCCCCTCCTCACGGGCCAGTCGATGATGCTGGTCTGGGCCACCGGCTACCCGGGCACGACTCCGGCGGACCTGGAGGCCGCCATGTCCGAGGAGATCGAGGCGCTCCACACGGCGGAGGAGCGAGAGGTCGATCGCGCCATCGCCCTGACGGAGACGGACCTGGTCCGAACGCTGGAGCGCCTCTCCGAGCGCGCCGACCTCCTCTCGATGTGTGACCTCTACTTCGATGATCCCGGTCGCTTGAACGAGGAGCTGGATCGCCTCCGGGCGGTGGAGCTCGACCAGATCCGGACCTTCGTCGGAGATCGACTCGGGGAGAACAACCGCGCCATCGTCACCTACGAGCCGGAGAACGGACGATGAACGACCTGGATCGCTCGCGCCCGCCTACTCGTGGCACGTTCAGCGACTTCGACTTCCCGGCGGTGGATCGGCAGCGGCTACCGACGGGCCTGGATCTCCGGGTCGCCCAGCTACGCCGCCTTCCGGTGGTGAGTCTCAACCTCTTCTTGCGTGCCTCGGAAGCAGCACTCGACCTGGACAACGCCGGGTTGGCTGTCGCCACTGCGGATACCATCGAGGGCGGGACTCGGAAGCGGAGTGGTTCGGCCCTGGCCGAGGCGCTGGAGAGGATCGGCGCCAGGATGTCGGCTTCGGCGGGGTGGGAGGGGACGAGCATTTCCCTCTCCTGCCTGGCGGATCGGTTGCCGGAGGCGCTGGCCATCGTCGCCGAGGCGCTGCTGGAGCCCGGCTTCCCGGACAACGAGGTGGAGCGCGTCCGCGAGCAGCAGCTCGCTGCCATCCGCCAGCGCCTCATGGACCCGTCGTCGTTGGCCACGGACTCGGCCAACGCACGCTTCTTCGCCGACGGTGTCCCGTGGGCGCGCCGTATCGAGGGGAGTGCCGAGTCGGTCGCGAAGGTCGGCTCCGCCGAGATGGCGGCATGGGCCGACGCCAACTACCGCCCGGAGCGTGGCGGACTCGTGGTAGCCGGCGACGTCGACGGAGGCGAGGTCGCGAGCATGGTCCTCGACCACTTCGGCGACTGGACCGGATCTCCTGCCAACGAGGCGGCGTTCGACGTGGCCCCGCGCACACGGGAACGGCGGATCCATATCATCCACCGGCCCGGATCGGTCCAGTCCGAGATCCGCATCGGCCATGTCGGCACGACGCGCTCCGATCCCGACTACTACGCTTTGAGCATCGCCAACATGGTGTTGGGAGGCATGTTCACCAGCAGGCTGAACCTGAACCTTCGTGAGAAGAACGGATTCACCTACGGCGTGCGCTCGCGCTTTCTGCTCCGCACTGCCCCGGGGCCGTTCCGGGTCTCGACTGCCGTCGGCAGTGACGTCACCGCCGCCGCGGTCCGCGAGATCATGAACGAACTCGAGGCGATGGCGGTCGACGGCCCCACCGAGGCCGAGGTGGTCGCTGCCAGGGACTACGCCGCCGGGATCTTCGGACTCCAGCTCGAGACTGCCGGCCAGGTGGCCACCCGGGTGAGTCAACTCGTGGTGTACGACCTGCCCGACGCTCACTTCGACGAATCTCGGCATCGGGTCCGCGCCGTGGCTGCGGAAGTGGCCGCGGC
>CALJKZ010000723.1 GCA_937983085.1 uncultured Gemmatimonadales bacterium | reverse complement strand
GGCGGAAACCATGTCCTGGGGGCCCTCGGCTTCTTCCTCGCGTATTCCATCGTTGACGCAGGGGCTAATCCTGGGTCCGGGGCTGATGGCGCCTTCCGTGTTGTGCTGCCGGTAGATGCAATCGACGCGCTGCTGCGCTCCATCGCCGGCGGCGACCTCGCGGACGAAACACGCCGCGCGGACCTCCTTCTGATCGACGTGCAACCCGGGCCCACGCCCAAGGTGCGGCTTGTCCCTGTCGAGGTGACGTGCCGGGGCAGCGGCCAAGAGTCCCCTTTCCCACGGGCCGACGACGGCGCAGTCGCCGACAAGCTCGCACAGCTTCAGGCCACTTGCGACTTGGCTGCGTCCGCGTGCGAGGAGTTGGAGGGCCGTGAACCTGGATCCCTCGAGGCTGCCGCGATGGCCGCGCTGCTGGAGGCCGCTATCCTCATGTCGCCTGCGGAGATCCCTGCGCACATCGCGGGAGCGACCATCCAGGCGCTCATCGACGGCACTGCGGAGTGCACCTGCACACGGGGCCTGCTGCTGTGGCTCCAGCGACAGCCCATGGGCCATCCCCCGGTGACGTGGCACACCGGGCTGGGAAGCAACGGCGACTTCGGTGTGCTCTTCATGGATCCCTCGAAGTGCGAGCGGGAGATTTGGGACCGAAGCGGTGACGCTGTCGCCACCGAAGCCAAGAAGGCATTCGCCTGGTTGCTGGCGGATGCGCCCCCGCCGGGACAGGAGGGTCCTGCGGCCGGAGGAAGAGAGCCGCCTATGCCGGAGCCGCCCCGCCCGCAGCCCGTGGTTGTGCCTGGTGGCGTGGACGCGCCCGGCGTGCAGCCTCGGATTCTCGTTGGCTACGCTCCCGACAGCAGGCGCGTCGAGTGGGAGCCCATGCACCAGAAGCGGTTGACGAACGCGCACATGGTCGTCCTTGGGAGCTCCGGCGCGGGCAAGACGCAAGTCCTTCGGGCCTTCATCGCTGAGCTCACGGGCGCTGGCGTCCCCTGCATGGTCCTCGACTTCAAGGACGACTATTATGACGACGACTTCGTCGCACAGATCAATGGGCGCCGTTTCGCCGCCGACGAGGGCCTGCCTGTCAATCCCCTGAGGCTAGACCCCGATCCAGTGTCCGGGAAGGCGAACGCCACCACCCATGCGTACACCATTGCAGGAACACTGAAGAAGGTGTTCCACCTTGGGGACCAGCAGGAGAGCAAGCTGCGCCGGGCGCTGCGGGAGACGTACTCGAAGTTCGGGATCCGCGGCGGCGCCATCCTGCCCCCGGAGACCGTCCCGCCGTTTGACGAGGTGCTGCCGGAGCTTGAGGCACAAGGGGACGACAAGCTCATTAACCGCCTCGAGGCACTGTTCGACCTCGGGCTATTCCGTCCCGAGGCGGGCTCGCTGGAGGAGTTCTTCCGGGCCACCTCCGTGATCCGGTTCAGCCAGCTGCCGCACGAGGAGGTGAAAAAGGCGTGCGCAGAGCTGTTGCTGGTCGGGGTTTACGGCACGATGCTCCGGCAGGGCCACTCCCAGGGCCTGCGTCTGGCCATCGTTATCGACGAGGCGCACAAGATCGCGAACCTGAGCGCGGTGAAGCTTCTCATGAAGGAAGCCCGTGCCTACGGTGTCGCGATCATGCTTTCTAGCAAGGAAGCGCGCGACTTCGAGGACTTCGTTTTCGCGAACGCCGGCAGCCTCCTCGCGCTCAAGCTGAGCGAGACGAAGGACTCCGAGCGCGTGGCGAAGATCCTCTGCACTACGCACCAGGAGGCCAAGGAGCGGGCGAGCGAGCTGCGCAGGCTCAGCGCATTCGACGGCTACTGGAAGAACGACCACTACCCGGAGGGGCAGCGAGTCCAGGTGGTGCCCCACTTCAAGAGAGAGGCAGGCGGGGCGGTGTAGGCGTGGCGGACTTCCTGAGCCGCGAGGAACGCTCGCGCCTCATGGCCGCGATCCGGGGGCGCGACACGAAGCCGGAGATGCGCGTGCGGCGTGCGCTGCACCGCCTTGGGTATAGGTTCCGGCTCCACGATCCAACGCTCCCCGGGAGGCCGGACATCGTTCTGGCACGGTACGGCGTGGCCATCGAGGTCCGCGGCTGCTTCTGGCACGGACACACCTGCAAGGAGGGGCATGTCCCGGATACCCGGCGCCGATATTGGAAGGCCAAGCTCGACGCCAATGCGGCGCGGGACGCGCGCAACAAGAGGGAACTGCAAGGCCTCGGCTGGCGCGTTATTATCGTCTGGGAGTGCCAGTGCCGTACGGCTAAGGGCCTGGACAAGACCCTGCGACGTCTCGACAGGGCCCTAGCCCGGAGGCTCGGACGGGAGACAGGGGAGGACGAGGCATAGTGGCAGGCGTGAGGGGGTTCAAGTAGAGAGAGTGCCGCAAGCTCTTCTGTATGACCCCCGTTCGCAAGCTCGCGCAAAGTTCGGCGGCGTAAGTGCCCTAACAGTCCACCACGCCACGTCGCTTGCCTAAGGCTTGATCTCGCCGGCCTGCTCACCAGAGGGTACGACCGCGAAGATGACGCCGCGAACATCCGGCTGCGCTTCGTCCACGCGGAGAATGGAACGATTAGCATCCAGGCGAACGTGACTCGGTCGCAGGCGGTTCCGAACCCGTGCGGTCCCCTCCGGCTTCATCGAGTGAACGATGGGCGGTCCCGGCGGCTGATCGTGAATGCGACGCTAAGGCTATAGACCCAACGCTAAGTGCGCGCGTCTCGGTTCGTCGCGAGAGGCCTGGAGGGTTGTGAGCCATCCCCGCCCCCGGACCCCCCCTTCACAAGCGCGGGGCGGGGAGGGGTAGAGTAGGGGGGCTTGGATTGGTTTCGGGTGCTGCTCCTTTTGTCGCTGGCGGTTCTTGGCCGGGGGGTCGATGCGCAGGACAAGGACGCCGGCGCGCCGGATCCGTTCGTGCATGTCGACGCCGAGCGCGGGTTTTCCGTCGCGCGGCCGTCGGAGGATTGGGCCGTCCGGACGGCGTCGCAGGGCGGGGCGGTGGCGGTCAGCTTCACGCCCAGGGAGGGGCGCGGGTGGGTCCGGTTCAGCGTGCTCGTCGTGCCCATCACCGGCGCGCGCGATCCCGCCGACGCGCGCGACGCCATGCTCGACTGGATCGATGAGCGCGAGGGCGACGGGTACGAGAACGCCCGCGCCTTCGACGCCGCCGTCGACGGGCGCGAGGCCGCCGGGCTGCAGTACGACGGGTCCGGCATCGAGCGCTTCGCGCGCATTCGCCAGGTGATCGTCCACGAGCACGGGCTGCGGTTCGTGCTGTCGGCGCAGGTCGCGCCTCCCCGCGACTTCGACGCGTGGGCCGCGCAGTTCGACCGTATCGTCGCGTCGTTCCGGTTCGTCGAGCCGGGGGCCGAGCGGCGCGCCGCCCTCCGCCTCGCCGAGCTCGCCGCCCGCGGCCGCGCGCAGCTCGACTGGGCGCCCACCTGTGACGACGCCGCCGCCCGCGCGC
>CALJKZ010000722.1 GCA_937983085.1 uncultured Gemmatimonadales bacterium | reverse complement strand
CTCGTCGCGCTGCAACGGAGCGAGCTTGCGGTCCCGGCCCTGCTCTACTTCCTGCTCGCGTACGCGTTGGCGAACCTGGCCGCGTTCGGCGTCGTGGTCCGGCTCCGGGGACTGACGACCCGGTCCGACTACCGCGGGCTGGCCCGCCGGCGCCCGCTCCTGGCGGGAGCGCTGGCCCTGTCCTTCCTCTCGTTCATCGGCATCCCCCCACTCGCCGGCTTCGCCGGGAAGCTCGCCCTCTTCGCGGCCACGATCGAGGCCGGATACACCTGGCTGGCCGTGCTGGCGGCAGCGAACACGGTCGTGTCCGTCGGCTACTACGCCCGCGTCCTCGCCCCCATGTACTTCGACGAGGCCTCCGGGGACTTCCCGGCATGGGACGCTGTGGCCGGCTGGGCGACCGCGATCGCCGTGATCGGCTTCGTGGTCGCGGGCCTCGGAGCCGAGGCGGTTCTCGACGCCCTCGTCGGGCTGCCCCTTCTGCCGAGATGACGAACCGCGCAGCCCTCCGGAAGCCCTTCCCCGACGAGACAGGTCCTCAGCGCTTCATGAACTCCATGACGAGCTTGCCCAGGCTCGCATAGGGCCGCGCGAACCGCTTGTCGAAGCTCTTCTTCAGCGCGTCGGCGTCGGGGCTGACGTCGGCTTCGTAGAGATCCTCCGCGTACCGCTGGTTGATCTTCCCCCACGCCGCGGCCATCTCTCGACGCCCCTCGGGTCCCGTCTGCTTGTCGACACCGTGGAAGTGCAGGAGCAGCGCGGTGTTGATGGAGACCCAGAGCGAGGTGATTCGGGCGCCCAGGAAATGCTCGCTCTTCGAGCAGAGCACCGACGGGATCAGCAGCTTCGGGAAGAGGAAGTGAAGATCGTTCAACGCACCGAGGATGAAGGCCATGTTCCACGTCAGGTAGAGCGACTTCCACTCTGCGGTCAGTTCGACGACCGGGACGTAGTTGTCGTCCGCCGCGAGCGAGGCGTAGAAATCTCTCGTCGGCCCCTCGGGCTCCATGTGCCGCGGCTGAAACGACTCGGGACGGCAATGCGCAAGGACGTGCTCGGCGAGGACGTGGGCTGCCATGGCATTCGGCGGGAAGCCGTTCTTGTACTCGGTGATCCCCGCCTCGTAGATGTTGACCCGCAGCCAGTCGTTGCAGACGCAACGACCCTTCCCGCACAGAGGCAGGAGCAGCTTGCGCTCGAGGAGGGAAATCCTGCCGGCCTCGTACAGCTCGCCGACGGACTGCTCGTCGACGGGAGCACCGTGCAGGAATCGGCCGGCGCGGAAATAGACCATCGCCATGTCGAGCGAGATGGCCTTGGCCGTGCCGAAGAAGTTCAGCGAGCTCGGCAGCATCCTGAGGAAGCTCTCGAACACGTGCTCGTGGTCGATGCCGATCTTCTTCTGCTCGGCCCGTACATGCTCGACGTAGTCGTCGAAGAACACCGGGCTGTTGCACATGGCCGCCGTGATCGCCTCGAGGACGTAGGCCACGTGTGCGGCCTTGTCGACCTCACGCGAAGCGCGTAGCCACTCTTTGCTCAGCGCCTCCTCCAGAAACTCGACGACCGCCGGCGCGTTCTCGACGAGGCCCCACCGGACCTGAGCGAGCATCGCCCCGAGGTCGGCCGGGTGCGCGACGACACGGTCAAGAAACTCGCGCATCGGCGGATAGGACGTCTCGAGGTCTTCCACCCTCATCTCCCCGAGGACCTCGCGGACCATCGAGGGGCTCGTGCTCATGTCGTACGACAGGCCCAGCGTAGCCATGGCCTCGTCGACGATCCGGACGCGGTCGATGCTCTGGTTCTTCATGGTAGCTTGCGCAGGTTGGTCGGCCCGCTGTCGATCCGTCGGATCGACAGGCCGAGCTCCGGTGTGATGGACAGGAGGCTTCCCGGGGGCACCGCCCGCCATCGGGCGTCGTCGTCGAGAGGCTCTGAGGCCACGACCACGGCGCTCGGGGTCGAGCCCTCGTCCTCCAGACGGCAGAGGCCCTCTCCGCACGTGTAGAGCCTGCCGGTGTTCACGTAGAGCGTGTTCGTCGGGGCCGTCCCGGTCGAGTACCGAGTTACGACCGCGCGCTCCCCATCGCTCACGGCGAGGTTCAGGAAGGAGGGCTCTTCGATGCCCGCCTCGCGCCCGAGCGCCTCGAGCCTGGCGATGGTGCCTTCGACGGCGGTCGAGAGGCGCTCCGTCGCATCGCCTCCGCGCGGCGTAGCCTCGAGCGTGTCGAGGAGGAGCGCGAAGATGTGCTCCGAGTCGGTCGTCCCCCCGATGGCGTGGAACGCCCGCGGCGACAGCGCGCCCAGGAGTCGCTGTCGAAGCTCACGGAATCCTCCCCAGTGCCCGTTGTGCATCAAGGTCAGGTGCCCGTGCGCGAACGGGTGGCAGTTGAGGCGCGAGACGGCCAGCCCCTCCGTCGCCGCACGTACGTGCGCGAGCACGCACCGCGCCTCCGTGACCCGTGCCATCTCCCTCAGATTCTGGTCGCTCCAGGCCGGGGTCGTCGACTTGAACAGCGCAGGCGTCTCGCGGCGGTCGGCGGGGTACCACGCCAGACCGAAGCCGTCGCCGTTGAGGGGCTCGGAGCGCAGGTGGCTGTGGAAGCTCTGATGGATGATCGAGTTGACCGGGTCGGTCACCAGCCTGCTGATCCGCACCTCGGTCCCCAGATAGAGCGCAAAGCGACACATGGGATCCGAGCTCCGTCAGCCGAGTGCCACGAGCGCGCCGGTCGACGGGACCTCGACGTCCCAGCCGAAAGCGTCCTCGAGCCGTCCGCGGAACGCTTCCGCCGCGTGGTCCTCACCGTGCGTGACGAAGACCCTGCACGGAGAGACCTCGCTCTGCGCGAGCCAGTCCAGAAGCTCCGCGTAGTCTCCGTGGGCCGAGAGCCCCTCAAGTCGCTCGACCCGCGCGCGCACGGGGAGCCACTCATCGTGGATCTCGACCTCGCCGGCCCCATGGACCAGCTCGTGCCCCCTGGTACCCGGCGCCTGGAAGCCCGCGAAGAGGACCGTGTTCCTGTGGTCGGGCAGGAGGTGCTTGAGGTGGTGGACCACCCGCCCACCCGTGGCCATCCCGCTCGCCGCGAGGATGATCTTGGGTCCCGGGCGTCGACCGATCGCCTTGGACTGCTCGGGCGTCCGCGTGTACTGCGCCACGCCGCACGCAGCCTCGCACTGGGAGGGTGAAAGGCGGTGGTCGTCCGGATGGTCGCAGAAGATCTTCGTGGCGTTGATCGCCATGGGACTGTCCAGGAAGACCGGCAGGTCAGGCACGCGCCGGGCGTCTGTGAGCTCCGCGAGCACGTGCATGATGTGCTGGGCCCGGCCGATGGCGAACGCCGGGATCAACAGCGCGCCCCCGCGGGCGGCGGTCTCTACGACGACCCGCTCGAGGGCGTCGAAGACGGACTCGACCGCATGCCTGCGGTCGCCGTACGTCGACTCGACGATCAGGTAGTCAGCCTCCAGCAGAGGCTCGGGCGGCCGCATCACCGGATCGTCGGGACGACCCACGTCACCGCTGAAGGCGATCGTGAGATCCTCGGCCCGCAGTGTGAAGCTCGCCGCCCCCAGGATGTGGCCGGCCCGGGAGAACCGACCGTCGATCCCGTGGGCGATGGCCAACGTCTCGTGGAAGGCGCGCGGCTGGAGGAGGCTCAACGCCGCGTGCACGTCGGCGACGGTGTACAGCGGATACGGACCTTCCGGCCCGGTCGGCTCTCGGTGCCGGCGCGCGTCCTCCTCCTGAATGCGTGCGCTGTCGGGAAGGAGCACGCCCAGCAAGTCTCGGGTCCCTGCCGTGCAGAAGACCGGACCCTCGAAGCCCAGCGCGCACAGCCTCGGCAGGAGGCCGGTGTGGTCCATGTGCGCGTGCGTCAGCACCACCGCATCGAGCGCGCGCGGATCGAAGCCCAGATCGCCACGGTTCCTCCGGCGGAGCTCCGCGGGTCCCTGGAAGAGGCCGCAGTCCACCAGCACGGAGCCGGCGTCCGACCGCACCAGGTACCGGGAGCCTGTGACCGTTCGGGCCGCCCCGAGGAACGAGATCGACAGAGACACGGGTACGTCGCTCCGGGTGAGAACGTGGCGTCGGAGAACTGCAACCGAACCAGTGGATGGTATGCACCGGGACGTGAACGGCCCGTGAAAGGCCGATGAAGAACGGCTCATCCGACCCGCTCCGAGTGATGATCGCTTCTTCACCACGAGTTCACGACGGCTTCATCAGAAACCCCGGATTCTGAAGTCTCGAACCCCGAATATCCACGCCGGCCGTCGCAGTCCTTGGCCGGCCACCGAAGCTTAGAGCACGGAGGGAAGAGTGAGTCAGCTCGCCATCAGGGTCGCAGTGAACGGCTACGGCGCCATCGGCAAGCGCGTCGCGGACGCGGTCCTGGCTCAGGAGGACATGACGCTCGTCGGGGTCGCGGACGTGGCTTCGGACTGGCGCCCCGGCGTCGCCGTTGACAAGGGTATCGACCTCTTCCTCGCCGGCGACGGAAGGCGCGCGAGCCACTCGCCCGACACGTTCTTCAGCGCGGGCACGTTGAGAGACCTGCTCGCCGAGGTCGACATCGTGGTCGACTGCACGCCCAAGGGGGTGGGCGCGCGCAACGCCGACCTGTACGGGGAGGAGGGCGTGAAGTTCGTCGTCCAGGGAGGGGAGTCGCACGAGGTGACCGGGCACTCGTTCGTCGCGGACGCCAACTACGCCTCCGCGATCGGGCGAGACTCGACCCGCGTCGTTTCGTGCAATACCACGTCGATCGTCCGCACGCTCACCGCCCTGAAGCGGGCGGGGCTGCTGGGCCGGGCTCGAGGCACGCTACTTCGAAGGGCGACGGATCCGTGGGAGAGTCACCTGGGCGGAATCATGAACACCGTGGTCCCCGAGCCCGCCATTCCGAGCCACCAGGGGCCCGACGCCCGCACGGTGGATCCGGACCTCGACCTGGTCACCGTGGCTGCCAAGGTGCCCGAGACCCTGGCACACGTGCACTTCTGGTCGGTCGATCTGCCCCGTGCCGCGGATCGGGAGAACGCCCTGGCCGCGTTCGGCGCGTCGTCGCGGATCGCGAGCGTTCGCATCGATGCCGGGCTCGGCGCCGTCAACGCGGTCAAGGAGATGGCGCTCGATCAGGGAAGGAGTCGCGGGGACATCCACGAGGTCGTTCTCTGGGAAGACCTCGTCACCGTCGTGGGTCGTGAGCTTCACTACGCCTACATGGTGGATAACCAGGCGATCGTGGTCCCGGAGACGATCGACGCGATACGGGCGCTGACGTCTCGCGAGCCCGCAGCCGAGGGTTCGATCGACCGGACCAATCAGGCGCTCGGTATCATCGGCGGCCCGTGGAGCCCCAGGGCGTAGGCCATGCACGTCGGAATGTGGGGGCTGGCGGCCCTCGTGATCGTCGCGGTTTCCTGGGTCATGTACCGCTACCTGGCTCCATCGACCTGGAAGGAGTGGGCCCAGGCAGGAGCACTGCAGGCGTTCATCATCGCGTTCTACGCCGAGATGTACGGGTTCCCGCTGACGATCTACTTCCTGACGCGGTTCTTCGGGCTCGACCTCGTCTGGTCGGAAGGGGGGAACCTCTGGACCCAGCTCTTCGGAACGCCCGTCGCGCACCTCGTTGCGATGTTCCTCGGGTATGCCGTCGTCTTCTCGGGCGCCTCACTCGTCGCGGAAGGCTGGCGCGCCGTGCACCAGGCCCGGCGTGACGGGCGGCTCGTGACCGACGGCGTCTACGCGGTGGTGCGACATCCGCAATACACGGGGCTCTTCATGATCGTGATCGGGGAGGGGTTGATCCACTGGCCGACGATCGTCTCGGTCGTTGCCGCGCCCGTGATCTTCGGCGCATACACGCACCTGGCGAAACGGGAGGAGAGACAGATGATCGCCCAGTACGGCGACGACTACCGACGCTACGCCCGACACGTGCCGATGTTCGTTCCGAGGTTCGGCGCGACGACGGCGAGGGAGGCCTGAATGACGCCGGACGCCGTAACCCTCTTCAGCGGGGTCGTCCTCCTGCTCGGAATCGTCGTCGCGGCGTGGCTTCTCAAGCGACCGCGGAGCTCCGGCCATCGGTCGAACCGGAGCGATCCGCCGAAACGCGAGTGATCGTCGGGCCTACTCTTCGTCCCGCCAGTCGAGATGAGCGAGCAGCCGGTGATACCGGGCCTCGCGGGTCCCGCCGCCCTCCGGAAGAGGAAGGAACGACGGCGGTACACATCCGAAGTTGAGTTGCTCCAGGTAGCCATCTACGGCAGCGACCAGGAGACGGCCGGCTGGCCCGCCCACCGGAGCAGACGGTAGCGGCCTGTCGGCCTCGCCCACGAGCCAGCCGACCTGCACGAGGAGTGATCGGTCCTCCTCCGAGGCTCGGAAGTAGTGAAGCAGCGGGTATCGTCTGTGCGCATCGGTGATCCGCACCAGAGCGCCTGCCCACGACTCCGCCCGGCGCTGGCCCAATCCCGCCGTCACCGCCCTACCCGACTCCAGGACCTCCCGCGTGGCCAGGAGCCGCCTCAGGGCCGAGATCTCCAGCGCCAGTACGGCCGTCGATCCCGCCTCGCGGGTGACGGTGAGCGCGTAGGTGGTCGACACGGCGAAGAGGGAGAAGCCGAGGACCGCTTCCACGACGGTAAGCAGCCGCATGGGGCCCGACGTCGCCAGGATGTCTCCCACGCCCAGTGTGGTAGCGACGTAACCGCTGTAGTAGATCGCATCGAGCCACCGCGGCGCCGCCGCCGGGGTGAGCGTCCGGAAGAAGTCCAGGTGGGGCAGGTACAGCAGCGCGAACGCGACGATGAGCCAGCCCGACCAGAAGAGGACGGTCCACAGGACGCGCACAGGACCCGCGAGCGAGAGGACCTGCGACCCCATCCCACGCCCGAACACGCGTGCGAGCGATCGGAACGCGGACCAGAGCGCTCGGTTCTGGAGGCGATGAAGCGATCCGCCGTGGCGGCCGAACGGCGAGAAGAGCGTGAACGTGACGTCGACCAAGAGCCCGAAGAGAAACAGGACGGCGATCATCGAGACGGCGACGGTCATGCCGTGGACTTCGCTCAACCTCGGACGAATCGGTAGGCGAGCGCCGCGGCCCCACCGATGAGGAAGATCGATCCCACGGTGGCGAGACGCTCCGGCGCACCTGCCAGGAGCACGGCTCCCGCGAGCGCCAGGAATCCGGCGGCGACGGTCTGACGGATGCTGCGCTCGGACCGCGTCCGGCGTGCCGCTTCCACTGGGTCCGGGGTAACCGTGACGCGGCCCAGCGCCCCCTCGCCCCACCGGTGAAGAATACGGCGCGCCTCCCGGGGCGCGTCCGTGGCGAGCCTCTCCATCGCGCGGAGGGTCGGGGCCATGTCCGACCCCAGGCGGTCGACCGACAGACGCTCCGAAAGAGAATCGGCGAACGCGGGCCGGAACATCTCCACGAAGCTCACCCCCGGATCGAGCTTGGCGAGCACGCCCTCGAGCGTCACGAACGCCCGGCACAGCAGCAGAAAGACCCCCGGGTTCCGGATCCGGTATCGGCCGCCCAAGCGCCCGAGCGACTCGAGGGCCCGACCCACCGAGACTTCGGAAAGCGGTTGGCTGCGAACCTCGCGGACGAGTTCGGACACGCCCTCTTCCACCGCCCGGCGATCCACGTCGCGGGGGACGAGGCCGAGGTCGAAGTAGCTCTCCGTGGCGGCTCGCGGATCTCCCGAGACCGTGGACTCCACCAGGTCGACCAGCGCCTCGCGCATGGACCTCGGAAGCTCGCCGACCATCCCGAAGTCGTGGAGGCACAGAGCGCCGTCAGGCAGGACGAAGATGTTTCCGGGGTGGGGATCCGCGTGGAAGAAGCCGTCCCGGAACACCTGACGGACGAACAGACCGCCGAGCCGCCGAGCCAGCGCCTTCGCCGCCTCCGGGTGCCGCTGCGCGTAAGCCTCCAGCCGCTCGCCGTTCGATCGCTCCATCGTCAGCACGCGGGTCGTGGTGAATTCGTCCACGACGGCGGGAATCCACACACGCCGGTCGCCTTCGAGGCGTTCGCGGAAGCGACGGATGTTCCGGGCCTCCTGCAAGAAGTCCAGCTCGGCCTCCAGTGTGCGCTGGAAATCCCTGACCAGGCTCGGTAGGTCGTACGGGCGCAGCCGTGGTATCGCGAGGTCGAGGAACGCCGCCAGGTGGGACAGCACGAGCACGTCCTCGGCCACCTGCACGTCCAGATCCGGTCGTTGCACCTTGACGACCACCGGTCGCCCCGACCGTAGTGACGCGACATGCACCTGCGCGACGCTCGCCGACGCCAGGGGCTCCTCCCGGAATGACGCGAAGAGCCGGTCGGGATCGTCGCCGAGCTCCTGACGGATCACGCGCTGCACCGTCTCCGTCGGAAGGGTCGCCACCCGATCCTGAAGGCTCGCGAGCGCGGTCACGTAGCGCTCGGGCAGGAGGTCGCTCCGCGTCGAGAGCACCTGCCCGAACTTCACATACACGACGCCGAGCTCCTCGAGCGCCGCCACGACGCGCTCCGGCTCGGGCCATTCGGTGCGACCCACGAGCACCCCCCCGAAGCCGTGACGTCGCAGCACGTCGAGCACGAGCGCCGCTCGCGGCATAGATCGCAGCAGAGCGGACGGCCCGACGGACTGCGTGGCGTCTCGCGAGCTCACCGTGGGCTCAACCTTCGGTCATTCGGCGCCCCACCGGGCATGAAAGGCGTTGTACAGCGGGGTGAAGACGAGCCCCGCGTACGCTCCGTACAGGAACGACTCCACGAGGCCGATCACGAAGCCTCGAGCGGTGAGCCACTGAAAGCCCGGGAGCACCTGCTCGAGGAACACGCTCATGTGCAGCGACTCCGGAACGACCAATCCGTATGCCAGGCATACCAGATACGTCACCGTCGAAAAGGACGCCAGCGACCAGGTGAGGACCCTAATGTCCAGCATGATCGCCTCCGTTCGAATCACGGCGTCGGCCGCGAGGAGCTCCTCCGCCATGGCCCCCATGGCCGTGCCCGTGGCCGAGATGCATCAGGGCGAAAAGCACCAGCACGACGATCCAGAAACCGTTCTCTTGCAGCCATTCCATGGTGAGGATCCCTCATCGGGTGACGGGTCGGAGGTTGGCGAAAAGGCCATGAAGGGCGGGTGAACCCTCGATGAAGCCGGCTTCAGACTCGCCGTGGGCGTCGTGGGCCGGCGGGTCGGCCGCGAACGTCTCCCGAAGCCCGCGGATGAGCTCCGTCTTTTCCGGCTCGGTAAGCGCCGCGTTCCGGTGAAGGACCACGTATCGAGACAGGGGCATCTCGCCGGACTCCACCATGTCGATCACCTCATCGAGCCCCTCGTTTGGGCCATCCCACTCCGAAAAGTTCAGGTGCTCCCGCCCCTCGTCGACGTCCTTTGCGATGAGCCAGGACGCGGGGGCGATGCTCGAATACCAGGGCCACACGGTCTCATTCGAGTGGCAGTCGTAGCACGCCCGCCTGGCGAGCTCGCCCGTGCGAGGTGCATCCCACGCGATCTCACGGACGACCGCGGGGTTGCGCCGATCGGCCGGGATCAGCTGGATCCCGAGACCGACCAGGAGCCCTCCCGTGAGCGCCACGACCGCGGCTTTCCTCTTTCCAGTCACAGGCGCACCTCCAGCGAAAGGGAGCGGGATTCGGGACCGAGCCGTGTATGCGACCCGACCCATCCTCTGAAGTCTGGCGGAAGCCACTTGAAGCGGCGGTGAATTGGTGGTGACGATCGCTTCACGAAGAGCCGGAGCGCCGAGCTCGGCGGAGATTCGACAACAAGCCCGGCGGAACCAGACTCGAAGCGCGGCTATCTTCCCGCGATGACGTCGACCGATCAACGAGATGCGGCCGCGCTGCTCTCCCGCTGCTGCATCGGGCAGGCCGGCAACGGCCGTCCCTGCGGCCATGAGAACGGGTCCCGAGCGAGTGTCGTGTTTCGCGATCCGGGGGCCCTGCCCCGCGACGGCGTACTCGCAGTCGAGCTACAGGAGGAGCTCGCGCGGATCGCCGGTGTGCCCGTACGGCGCGGCCATGAGGTCCGTGTGCTCGTGGACGGTGCCGAGAGCTTCGGTGCCATGCTGGAACTGGTACGCACGGCCACTTCGGAGATCATCTTCGAGAACTTCATCTTCCGGTCGGACTCCGTGGGCCGGGCGTTTGCGCACGAGCTGCGCGCCCGCGACGCCGAGGGGCTCGACGTTCGCGTGCTCCACGACCCTGCGGGTGCGGTGATGGCCCGTCGGCTGCCCATCGATCTCGCCTTTCGTGGGTCGACCGTCGACGTGCGGTGGTTCAATCTCGGCCCGCCTTCGGGGCGTGTCCGTGGGCTCGGACGAGATCATCGGAAGCTGGTCGTCGCCGATCGGACCCGGATCGTGGCCGGGGGGATCTGCCTCGCGGATCCGTGGGTCGGAAACTGCGTTCGGCACTGCACATGGCGGGACTCCGCCCTCCTCGTCTCCGGCCCGGCGGCCGCGGACGCGGCCTCGACGTTCGAACGTGTCTGGAGTCGGAGCCGGCGGCTGCTGCCCAACGCACCCCGCACGCATCCGCTCGTGCGGCCCCTCGTCCCGTCTCCTCGGCTCGAGGCCGGTGCGGTCCCCGTCCGGATCGTCGCGGACCTGGGCGCGGCCCGCACGACCGAGCGACTTCTGGAGCGCGTGTTTCGAGCGGCTAGACAGGAGATCCTGATCACCAATCCCTACTTCATCCCGACGGACCGGATCCTCACGGCCCTCGTGGGCGCTGCCCGGCGAGGCATCGAGGTCCACGTGCTCGTGCCCGGGAGGAACAACCACCCGCTCGCGGGACTGTCCGTCGAAGAGCGCGTCGGCGCGCTGCTCGACGCCGGCGTCCGGGTCTATCGATGGGGTGGCCCCATGATCCACGCAAAGTCGGTCGTGGTGGATGGCCATTGGACCCTCGTCGGATCGAGCAACCTCGACCACCTGAGTCTGACCCGAAATGCCGAGCTGAACGTGGAGGTGCATGGCACCGCCGTGGGCAACGCCATGGCGGAGCTCTTCCGGGACGATTGCCGCCAGAGCACGCTCGTGACACGCGCTCAGTGGCACGCGAGGCCACGGCTCCGCAAGCTCGCCACACGCGCTGCCCTCCACTTGCGCAGGTGGCAGTGACGAGGGCCGGCGCTGGCTAGGGCGTCGGCACGCGCTCATCGCGATGCGAGGATCCTGCCCCTTCCGCGCTCGCGTGGTCGATCATGGCGCGGTCCGATGGCACGGGACCGAGCACGCTTCGATCGCCCGTCAGCCTCGTGTAGAGCCTGACGCCGGTCGCCGTGGTCCCGAAGAAGCCGGGGAAGCCGCTCGACGCATTGCACCACCAAAGATTCTCCCAGGGCGTCTCGGGCCTCAGCCGACCGAGGTTGACGTTCGCGGGGGTGAGCGACGAGCCGTACGCATTGCCGCGGGGGGCACGAACGTAGTCCTCGTTCGTGGTCGGCGAGCCCACCACCTTCACCGCGATGTGCTTGCGGAGGCCCGGCACATAGTGCCGCTCGACGAGGTCGATGATCGCGTTGCCCACCCGATGCTTCTCTCTCCGATAGGCCCGGCGGTCCGCGTCCTTCAGCCCTCGCAGTCGGCCGAAGTCCGCGTTCGTCGCGATCTCCATGATCTGCCCCCCCGGGGGGGTCGTTCCGCGGTGCGGCGTCTGAAGGGACGCGGTCGAGACGAACGCCCACGGATCGCTGAAGTCCCCGTGCTCCTGTCTGCGCCAGGCGCGGTCCATGCTCCAGTCGGACAGGTGCCAGGTGTTGTGCCGGCCGAAGCCGTACTCCCGCAGATCGATCCCTCTGAGCCCCAGATAGACGACGATGCCCGAAGGGGAGTACGGGTAGGACAGCGACCTCCGCCAACGCCGCGGCACCTGCCGCCAACCGATCAGCTCTCTGGCCGCCCACTGCGGATCCGCGTTGCAGATGTAGCGCTCGGCCCGGAAGACCTTCGTTCCGGCCCGCACGGCGACGACCCGTCTTCCTTCGACTTCGATGCCCGACACCTCGGTCTCGAAGTAGGCGTGACACCCGTCGTGGGCGGTGATGAATCGGATCAGCGTATCCACGTAGTGCCCGAAGTGCCGTGTCGGATAGTAGGCGCCTCGATTGTATCCGCCCATCAGACCGGCGTAGGCCATCAATGAGAGGGTGGCCGGCGGCTCGCCGAAGTCACCCGCGTTTGCGCTCAGGATCGCGCGCGCCTCACGGCTCAGACCGAACTCGTCGAACGCCTCGGCGAGCGTCCGGTTCCGATACCGAAGCAGCGTCCGGAAACGCCACCCGTGAGCCAACGCGCCCACAGCGCCCAGTGGGAGATCGCTGGGCAGGAGACGCTGCTCGGAGTGGATGCGCCGCACGAGCGCGAGGAAGCGTTCGACCCCGGGCCTCGAGCCCGGAGCGGACGACTCGATGTTGTCCGCCAGGCGATCAAATCCGTAGGGAATCCCGACTCGAGCGCCGTCCGG
>CALJKZ010000721.1 GCA_937983085.1 uncultured Gemmatimonadales bacterium | reverse complement strand
CCTCTTCGGTGTAGAACACCTTGCTCAGCCCCTCGAGATGGATCAGCGGGTGATCCGACATCTTCCCCTCCCTGGTTGGTTGATCCGGACGGCGTCCGGCTTTTGAACTCTACTGTCGCCTGCTAGTCGTTGATCTTCACGCGATCGAAGCCGTCCCACCGGGACATGTCCGAGAGAATCACCACATCACCGGCCTCGAGACCCTCGATGACCTGGATGTCGTTCACCGAACTCGCGCCCAGCTGCACCGTGACCCGCTCGGCGTAATCGCCCTCGGGCGTCAGCTTGAAGATGCTCACCCGCTGGTTCGGCTGTCCGAACGTCGGGCGCCCTACGTGGGTCACGTCATCGAGACGCTCGATGATGACGTTGCCGTCCACGCTCAAATCCGGGCGAGCGGAGGGCGGAAGGTTGTCGGGGAGCGACACGTCGATGGTGACCGTCCCGTTTCGGACCGCCGGGTCGATGCGCGTCACCTGCCCCATGATGGTGTCGGTGCGCGTGTCGATCATCGCGGTCTGCCCGATGACGATGTCCTGGGCCTGGGTCTGGGTGATGCGGATCTCGGCCTTGAGACGACCTGGAACCACGACCCGGCTGAGCTGCTGGCCGGACTGAACCCACTGCCCTTCCTGAAGCGGGATGTCCAGAGGAGCCAGAACACCTGCAACCGGAACGGTGACCTGCATGGACTGGAGTCGGTCGCGGTTGAACGTCACAAACTCGGCCAGTCGGTCGATCTGCTCTTCCTGGGCCGCGATCTGCTCAGGAGCGCTCTGCACCATGGCGTCGAGACGGTCTTCCTCCACCTGGAGCCGGATCTCCAGCTCCTCCATGGCCTCCTTCGTACGATCGAGCTCCGCCCGGGCGACCAGGTCGGGGTTCTCGTCGAAGAGGCGCTGGTTCGTCTCGTACACGCGCTCGGCATCCAGGAACTGGGTACGGACCGTCGCCACGGTGCCGCGTTGGGTGAGCTCCTGGGTCTGCAGGTTGGTCCGCAGCTGAGCCAGCGCCGCACGGGCCTGGGAGAGCTGCTGCTGGGCCTGCAGGAGCTGCATGTCCACGTCGGGGTTGCTCATCCGCATGATGACCTCTTCCTGGGCGACCTCGGTGCCCGGAAGAGACATGATCTGCTCGATGCGGCCCGCCGTCACGGCCGTAATCCAACGCATCTGCTCGGGCACCAGCGTACCCGGCCCCCGAACCTGACGGATCATCGTCCCGAACTCGACGGTGTCCCGCCAAACGGTGGCGCCGTCCACGGTGGGAGCAGCCGTCGGCAGAAGCCGGGGCACGAAGATGGTCGCGGCCAGGAGCGCGATGGCTCCGAGACTCCAGACGATCTTCTTCTTCTTCTTCTTCGGCTTCGTGTCACGAATGATGTCCACGCGTTCCCCCGTCCCCTTATCGTGAGCGCAGTGGACGGCCGACGGCCGCCTCGAGCGCGATCAAGTTGTAGTGGAAGTCGTACAGGGCGTTCAGATAGTCTCGCTCCGCCGTGCTCACCGACGTCTGGGCGTCCATGAGGAGGAGGAGGTCGGCCGCACCCAGGGCGTAGCGACGCTGCTGGAGCAGGAGCTGCTCTTCAGCCAGCTCCCGGTTCCTCGCCTCGGCCTGCACCACCTGGTGCGCCGAGATGAGGTTGTCGTAGGTGTTGGTGACCATGGTCCGGAGTCGCAGCTCCTCGGCGCGACGCGCGTGCTCGGCGTCCTCGGCCTGGTTGTTGAGCTGTGATACCTGCCGCTCGCGCGTGAACCCCGTGAAGATGGGCAACGAGATGGCCAGGCTCATGGTCATGGGCACATCGTCGAAGCCGAAGGGAAAGGCCGAGTTGCGCGCCAGCGCATCCTGCTCCATCTGGGGCGTTACCACGAATTGCGAGCAGTCCTGCATCTCGTAGTCGGGGATCCCCCCGGCGATGCCCCCCTCGAGGGCGTTGAGGAACTGGCAGTTCGACCGTTGCCCGTTGATTTGGCGCTGCACCTGGTTCAGAACGTACTCGGTGCTCGTCGCCTCCTGGGCCTGGCCACGGATGGCGGCCGAAAGGTTCAGGGAGGGCAGGTATTGGCTCGTGGACGCCTGGCGGGCCGCCGCCCTGCTGGCGCTCTCCTGGGCCCGGAACGACTTCAACGACGGGTGCTGCTCCATGGCGTACCCCATCAGCTCCTCGATCTCGAAGTCGGGTTCGAAGACCTCGAATCCGCTGATGAGCCGTACCTCCTCGCCGATGGGCACGCCCACCTGCTCCTGGAGGAGAAGTCGCGCCTGGCGAAGGTCCCGCTGGGCCTGGATGAGGGCCACCTCGGCCCGCCCAAGGTCCACTTCCGCCTGGGTTCCTTCGGTGCCCGCTGCCGCGCCGGTCTGGACGCGCGTACGCACGATCTGGAGGTTCTGCTGGGCCCGGTCCAGCTGGCGCTGGGCCACGTCGACGCCCTCCATCGTCAGGAGGGCCTGCATGTACTGCAAGGCCACCAGCGATTCGAGGTTGAACTCGGCGGCATCGATGCGGGCTTCCGTGGCGCTGCGGTTGGCTCGCGACTGGGGCACACCGAAGATGGTGCTCCCGTCGATGTTCATGTTGAAGTTCACCGAGTAGCCGGTGTACAGCCAGTCGGTGCTCGCCCCCTCGAAGATCACCGCGCCGAAGCGCTGCGACCCCGCCTCTTGCCACGTGCCCGAAAGGTTCGTCCGGACCGACGGGATGAACTGGGCATACGCCTCACGAACCTGCCAGTCGGCGCTGGCCTGGTCGTTGGCCGTGCTGAGAAAGCCCGGATTGTGGGCCTTCGCCAGCACGATGGCTTCTTCCAGGGAAAGCTCGTCGGGCACCTGCTGCCCCGAGACCCCCACCGCCGAGATGGCGAGGAGGACGAGTCCCACCACAAGGACCTTCAGCGCGATCCTGTCCACCGCCGCCACCATGTTTCGACTCGTCACTCGCTCACCTTCTCGTTGGCTCCACGTCATCGCTCCCGTCCTCCACCCGTCCCGCTTCTCCGGAGCAGCCCCTGCTGCCCCCGGGTCCTGCCGCCGGAGCAGCCCCTGCTGCCCCGGGTCGTGCCGTCCGGATCGGCCCCTGCCGACTCCGGATCCCGCGTGGCGAAGAGCCCCCGCCCCTCGCTTCCTTCCTTGCGAATCGGCCCCTGCCGACTTCGCGCGCTACCTCGAGGCCGAGCGCCCGACCGGAGCCGGCGGGCTGATCACCGACCCTTCCCCATTCCACTCATCACCCTCCGGACGGGCTCCGACTGGCCTCGATACGTGTCCTTCCATTCGGAAGAGTCGTGCCAGAAGTTTCCGATTCCCGTAAGACGCTTTTTTGCAATCGCTTAGCGCGTTTCGAAGCCATTCTGCGCGAGGTGCTTGATTGCTCGGATCCGGGATGGCCCGTCCCAGAACCGGACACCCCCCCCGCTGGACGCGGCGGCTGCAATCCCGTACCTCCAGGGCCGTATCACACACGACGGAGACGACCGTCCGGAACGGTCAGCATCCATTCGCCGAGCCACGCGGAGAGCGCATGAGGTCCTTCACCTTCAGGAGCCCCTCGTACGTCGTGGGCGTCGCGGCCATGGCCGTGCTGGCGCTCGGCGTCCGGCCCCACTCCGGCGCAGCCCAGCAGGGCCCACCCTGCTCCGCGGAGGCGAACCGGCACTTCGACTTCTGGGAAGGCCGGTGGATGGTCCGGGCTTCCAACGGCGCCCTGGCGGGCCACAACACCATCTCGGTCATCCTCGGGGAGTGTGTCCTCCAGGAGCACTACACCACGCCATCGGGCTACGAGGGGTACAGCCTCAACATGTACGACGCCTCCCGGGGCGTTTGGCACCAGACGTGGACGGACAACGGAGGGCTTCTCCTGGTGCTCGAGGGTGGCTTCGAGGACGGCCGCATGGTCATGCAGGGTGAGACCGTCGGGCCGAACGGGACCACCGTCCTGAATCGGATCACCTGGTCGCAGGTGGGTGGGAATCCGGACCGCGTCCGGCAGCACTGGGAATCGTCCACCGACGGCGGCGCGACGTGGGCTACAGGATTCGACGGGCTCTACATCCGTCAGAGCAGTGAGTACGACTGGGACGTGCTCATCCGGGGCGGCACGGTCATGTCGGGCTCCGGCGCTCCGGGATTCCAAGGCGATGTCGCCATCCGCGGGGACCGAATCGTGCGAGTCTCGCGGCAGGATCTCGATCCCGACCGGGCCGCCCGCGTCATCGACGCGTCCGGCAAGGTCGTGAGCCCGGGCTTCGTCGACATCCACACGCATCTCGATCCGCTTCTCCGCCTTCCCGGCGCGGAAAGCCACCTCCGGCAGGGGGTCACCAGCGCCCTCGGCGGGCCCGACGGGAGCGCGCCCTGGCCCCTCGACGACTACATGGCCGAGGCCCAGTCCCTCGGACTCGGCATGAACGTCGGCTTCATGGTGGGCCACAACACGGTCCGACGTGAGGTCCTGGGGCTGGAAGACCGGGCACCGACTCCGGCGGAGCTCGATCGGATGAAGGCCATGGTTGCCGAGGGGATGGCCGACGGGGCGTGGGGGATCTCCACCGGGCTCAAGTACCTCCCCGGCGCATTCTCCGAGCTGGCCGAGGTCGTGGAGCTCTCGAAGGTCGCCGCCGAGGCGGGGGGCTTCTACACGTCACACCTCCGCGAAGAGGGCCTCGGCCTCATCGAGAGCGTGGCCGAAGCGCTGGAGATCGGTCGCCAGGCATCCATCCCCGTGGTCCTGACCCACCACAAGGTGGTGGGCCAACCCATGTGGGGAGCCTCGGAACGGACGCTGGCCATGGTGGACTCGGCTCGAGCTGCGGGGACCGACGTGATGATCGACCAGTATCCCTATACGGCCAGCCACTCGGGAATCACCATCCTCGTTCCCGCATGGGCCATGGAGGGGGGAGACGACGCACTCCTCGAGCGCATGGACGACCCGGCCCTCGCCGACAGCGTCATCTCGGGGATCGCCTTCAACATCGTCAACGACCGCGGCGGGAACGACCTACGGCGTGTCCAGTTCTCCCGCGTTCCGTGGGATGCATCGCTGGAGGGGCGCACCCTACACGATTGGGCCCTTCGCGAGGGCTTGGAGCCCACGCCGGAAACCGGGGCACGGCTCGTCGTCGAAGCCGTCAGGCGCGGGGGCGCCAACGCCATCTACCACGCCATGTCGGAGGATGACGTGGAAGCCATCATGGCCCACCCGTGGACGATGGTCGCGTCCGACGGACGACTGGTGGCCCTGGGCGACGGGCACCCCCACCCCCGCTGGTACGGGACCTTCCCCCGGGTCCTGGGTCACTATGCCCGCGACGAGGGCGTCCTGTCCGTCGAGCAGGCCGTTCGGAAGATGACGGCGCTCCCCGCGGAGCGGATCGGCCTGCGGGAACGGGGTCAGATACGGGCGGGCTGGTTCGCCGACGTGGTGGTCTTCGACCCCGAGACCGTCATCGACCGAGCGACCTTCGAGGCGCCGCACCAGTATCCCGAGGGCATCGAATGGGTGCTGGTGAACGGGGAGATCGCAGTGGAGGACGGTTCCTTCACCGATGCCCGGGGCGGGACGGTCCTCATCCGAGGGCGCAACTGACGGTTCATCCCCCTTCCCGGCGGGGATATCTTCCCGGCATGACTGCCCCGACCGACCTCGCGCACCGCCTGGACGCCCTTCTCGGGCCGGGACGCGTCGAGCGGGACGTTGCCCTGGCCCCCATGACGACGTTCCGCATCGGGGGTCCGGCGGACTATCTGGTCCGTGCCCGGACCGCCGACGAACTGGCAGACGTCGTCACCTTCGCCCGGTCCGAGGGCGTACCGCATTTCCTACTGGGCCGTGGCGCCAACATCCTCGTGGGCGATCGGGGCTTTCGTGGACTGGTCATCCACTCGGAGGTGGGCGGGGTGGAGTTCCTGGACGATGTGCCGGTTCGCGCCGGCGCTGTCGTCGAGACGTTTCCCGACCTCATCGACGCAACGGTGGCCCGCGGGCTGGGAGGGCTCCACCACTTCGTGGGCATCCCGAGCACCGTGGGCGGAGCGTTGTGGCAGAACCTCCACTTCCTGGCGCCTGCCCCCGAGCGGGCTCGTACTGTCTTCATCGAGGAGATCCTCGAGTCCGCCGAGCTCCTCACCGAGGAGGGTGAGCGCCGCACGGTAGGCGTCGATTACTTCGAGTTCGGGTACGACGACAGCATCCTCCACCACCGCGACGATGTGGTTCTGTCGGCCACGTTCCGGCTGGAACCGACCCCCGTGGACGAACTGCGGCGTGTCATGAGGGAGAACCTGGAATGGCGCGATGAACGCCATCCAGACCTTTGGCTCTACCCCTGCGCCGGGTCCATCTTCCAGAAGATCGAAGGGATCGGAGCCGGGCGACTCATCGACGAGTGTGGGCTCAAGGGCCACGTCCATGGCGCAGCCGGGATCTTCCACAAGCACGCGAACATCATCGTGAACTTCGGGGGTGCCACCGCCGCCGAGGTACGTACGCTCATCGACCTGGCTCAGGAGACCGTCGCACGGGAAACGGGCTACCACCTCGTGCCGGAGATCGCCTTCATCGGTGAGTTCTGAGGTGACGCCCCACGAGCTGCGCGAGTACCTCTACGAACACATTCCCCTGGCACGGGCCATGGCGGTGGACGTAGTCGAGTCCGGTCCCGAGCCGGTGATCCTCACCGCTCCCCTCGGGCCCAACACCAACCACAGATCGACAGCCTTCGGGGGAAGCGTGTCGACCCTGGCCACGCTCGCCGGATGGTCCGCGGTCCACCGACGACTGGTGACGGAGGGCCGCGAAGCGCAGGTCGTGATCCAGAGCGGGACCACGGACTACGTGCTGCCTGTGCGTGAAGACTTCCGAGCGGTGTGCGAGGGCATCGAGCCGAGCCAGTGGGATCGCCTGAGGCGCTCGTTCGATCGCAGCGGCAAGGGCCGCGCCGTGGTGGAGGTTCGGGTGGAGGTGGGCGGCCGTCGGGTCGCCCGCTTCGAGGGCGCCTACGTGGCCATCCGTCGGACCCCGGAGACCGACGGGTCCTAGCGGCTCAGACGCTCCCGGCGAGGGCCACGAGGGTGGATTCGTCGATGTCGTGACCGCCCTCGTACGCCACGCGTCGGACGTCCAGCGACACCGACTTCACCCGTTCCGTCTCCGCCGCGGCCAACTCTTCGGATTGGAGCGCTGCGTCTTCGGACCCACGCACCAGGACCACCTCGACGTCGCTCCAGGCCGAGGCGGCACGGTCCATGTCCAGATCGGGGGGAAGAAAGTCTCCCCAAAGCACGAGCCTCTTGGGTCGAACGGCTCCGAGCGTCGCCCAGCGCGACGCCGTCGCCACCCCCTGGGAGAAACCGAGAATCGTGACGCGGGCCTCAGCCGCGGCGTCGTCGAGGACGGCGGAGGCGAGGCGGTCCAGGTACGCGACGTAGTCGTCGATCTCGGTCGCTCGATCCTCCCGGGTCATCCACGACGCTCCCACCACCGACTCCGCTCCATGTCGTCCCCCGCCCGATCGCACGTAGAAGCGCGACAGCCCCTCCGGCGCCACGATGAGCCGACCCCCCGCCTCGATGGGTCCGAACCGCCGGAGGAAACGGCGCGCCAGCTGCATGTAGCCGTGCAACACGAACCACACGTCCGTGGCTCCGGTCTCGTCCCCCGCCATCCAGTAGCGGGCCGTCTTGCGGACTTCGATGTGGTGCTCGCGCGCGTTCGTCACACGCCTCAGATCCGAAACGGGTTCTCGGAGCGCTCGAAGTCCGGCTGCTTGCGGTCCTTGTCGGAGAGGATGGGGTCCGACACCGGCCAGGGAATCCCCAGCCTGGGATCGTTCCAACGGATGCCCCGGTTGAGCTCCCCGATGTATGGGGCGCTGACCTTGTACATGACGTCGGCGGTCTCGGAGAGCACGCAGTACCCGTGGGCGAAGCCCGGGGGGATCCAGAGCATCTCACCGGTCTCGACGTCCAGCCGGTGCGCGACCCAGCGCCCGTATGTGGGGCCGCCCCGTCGAAGATCCACCGCCACGTCGTAGATCCGACCGCTCACCACCCCGACCAGTTTCCCCTGGGCCACCGGAGGCAGTTGATAGTGGAGCCCGCGAAGCACGCCCTGGACGGAGCGTACAAGGTTGTCCTGGACGAAATCGCTGGGGAGCCCCGCCTCGTGGAAGGCGTCCCGCCGATACGTCTCGGTGAAGACTCCGCGATCGTCGACGTGCCGGGTCGGACGCACCAGAACCACGTCACGAATGGCGAGGGGATGGAAGGTGAAGGCCATCATCCAAGCTCGCGTTCACCCTCGTCGCGGGCAACGGATTCGTGGGGCGGCCGCGGGCGCTTCAGGCGGATGTCAGGACGCCGTGACATCGACCTCGGCGACGCCCGACGTGGGGCCAGGATGGGGCGACGACACCTCGGGTCCGTCGACGTCGAGGATCAGCCGGCGAAGCTCCCGGCCGAAGCGTCTCCGGATCCGAGCCAGAAGGAGCGTGCCCACCACCCCGATGCCGAGCGCGAGACCCCACCACACCCCCCTGGGCCCCATCCCCAGACCGAAGGAAAGGGCGATGCACGTGGGCAGGCCGATGACCCAGAACCCCACGAGGTTCAGGAGCATGGGCACTCGGGTATCACCGACTCCGCGAAGGGCACCCGCACCGGCCACCTGCAGCCCGTCGAAGATCTGGAAGACCCCGGCGATGGGAAGCAGCGCCGCTGCGGCCGCCACCACCGCCGGGTCGCTGCTGAACAGCGCCGCCAGGGGCCCCGGAAGGAGGAGAAACATGGCCGCTGTAAACGACATGAAGGCAGTGGAGACGAGTAGACCGGCGCCAACGGCACGACGGGCCGCGGATGGGTCCTCGCGACCGACTTCCTGCCCGACGACCACACTGGTGGCCTGGGCCACGCCCACGGGAATCATGAAGGTGAGCGCAGCCAACTGGAGGGCCACCTGGTGGCTGGCGACGGCGACCGTCCCGAGAAGTCCCATGAGGAGGCCGGCGGCGCCGAACACGCCGAACTCGAGCCACTGCTGCGCACCGATGGGCGCCCCGACCCGAAGAAAGCGAAGCAGAGGTTCGACGCGGAGGACCTCGGGACGGAACGGAAGGAGCGCCGGCCGAAGCTGCCCCCAGGCCGCATAGCAGAGCATCCCCACCATGAGCCACCGGCTCACGCTGGTACCCCACGCCGAGCCCACGGCGCCCAGGGCCGGAGCCCCGAGGTTGCCGAAGATGAGGACCCAGTTGAGGCCGATGTTGAAGACCGTTCCCAGCAGCACCGTGATGACGATGGGGCGCACGGTGGCCATCGCCTGCAGGCTCTGCCGGAAGACGACGAAGGCGTAGAAGGGGAAGATCCCCAAGATGAGCCCCTCGGCGTAGGCGTCGGCCACGGGAACCACGTCTACCGGCTGGCGCGCCCAGGTGAGGAGGGTGCCGGCCGGTAGGAGGAGTGCCATGGCCACCACGGAGAGCCCGACGGCCAGGAGCAGGCCGCGCTGGACCCCGCGGGCGATGCCGCGATGATCGTCGGCGCCCACCGCTTGGGAGACCACGGCGTCGAGGGCGTAGAGTACCCCCATGCCGAAGACGGCCATCCCGAAGAAGTAGAGGTTGCCGATGGCGACCGCGGCGAGGTCCGTGGCCGAGACCCGGCCCACCATGATGGTGTCGACGGCCCCCATGGACATGAGCCCGAGCTGGACCACGATCACCGGAGCCGCGAGATGGAGGAGGCCTCGGAAGTCCTCCCTCGTCGGTCGATAGTCGCTGAGTCGGACGGCGCCCGCCGGCGTCACCGACATCTAGCCGGTTCCACCGCGTGAGGAGTCGTCGTCGTGCGCCGGGTCCGGCTCCTCGGGTGTCCCGCTCCGGAGCGCCCGATCCCGCCGTACGGCTTCGAGGAGTTCGTCGTCTCCCCCGTGGCTCTCGAAGGTGGGCTGCGTCCCTTCACGCACGGCGAAGAAGGTGATCCAGGTCGTGGGCGTGCCCGCCCAGAACGCGGCAAGGCGTGTGAAGCCGCGGAGCCCCTTCCGCTTCATGTCGAGGTAGACGACGTTGGCCACCATCCAGACGATCGCCGCAATGAGGGTTTGGCAGAAGGAGCCGAACATCGGTGCCGCGAAGGAGACGGAAGGACCGGAAGGCTGGAGGGTGCGAGCCCGGCGTCCTGAAGTCCTCCCGACGTTGCCCACCCCTCACGCACCCCCGATGATACCGTCCCTGCCTCCTCTCATCCACGGTGCAGCGTGTCGGCATCCCAGGAAGCACCCGGCGAGCGAATCCAGACGCTGTGGCGACGCCTCTCTCCGCTGCCCGGCGGACGGTGGCTCTTCAGCCGCCTTCTCGGCGTCATGGTTCCCTACACCGGGACCATCGGAGCCCGGGTGGAGACGCTGGCGCCCGGCCACGTCCGCGTCACGGTGCGGGAGCGCCGACGCATCAGGAACCACCTCGGCTCGGTCCATGCCATCGCCCTCGCCAACCTGGGTGAAGTCACCACGGGCCTGGCCCTGGTGGGCGCCCTCGGCCCCGAAGCCCGGGGGATCCTCACCGGACTCGACGTGCGCTACACCAAGAAGGCCCGGGGCCGTCTGGAGTCCGAGGCCCGCTGCGACGTCCCTACCGTGACCGAGTCCATGGACCGCACGGTGACGGCCGAGATCCGTGACGCCGGCGGCGAGGTCGTAGCCACCGTCACTGCCTATTGGCGCATCGGCCCGGTGAAGACCCCATGACCGGCACCCCTACCGGCACCGACCCCGCGACACCCCTGACCCGGGACGCCGGCGTGGAGGTACCCCTCATCTGCGGACCCATGTACCCCTGCTCCAACCCAGAGCTAGTAGCGGCGGCCTCGGACGCGGGGGCTCTGGGCGTGCTCCAGCCTGTAACGCTGACCTACGTCTTCGGGTACGGTTTTCGGGAGGGGGTCCGGCGCATTCGCGAACTCACCGACCGGCCCATCGGCATGAACGCGCTCATCGAGGCGTCGTCGGAGACGTACCGGAAGCGTATGTCCGAGTGGATCGACATCGCGCTCGAGGAAGGCGTCCGCTTCTTCATCACCTCGCTGGGCAAGCCGGACTGGGTGGTGCAGAGGGTTGAGCCCCATGGAGGTGTGGTCTACCACGACGTCACCGAGCGGAAATGGGCCCTGAAGGCCAGGGACGCTGGGGTGCACGGGCTCATCGCCGTGAATCGCCGGGCTGGCGGCCACGCCGGTCCACGGGGCGTGGCCGAGCTCTACGAGGAGCTCGCCGACCTGGGCCTGCCCGTGGTGTGCGCCGGGGGTGTCGGCGACGCGCAGGGCTTCGTGGAAGCTCTGGAGCTGGGCTACGCCGGAGTCCAGATGGGGACCCGCTTCATCGCCACCGAGGAATGTCAGGCGTCCGATCCGTACAAGCAGGCCATTCTGGACGCGGCGGAAGACGACATCGTGCTCACCGAGCGTCTCACCGGCGTGCCCGTGGCGGTCATCGAGACCCCCTACGTCCGGAGCCTCGGCCTCGAAGCGGGCCCCATCGCCAAGTGGATGCTCCGAGGCCGGAAGACGAAGCATCTCATGCGAAGCCTGTACGCCCTGCGGTCGGCGTGGACGCTCAAGCGCACCGCTCTCGACGCCAGCGGCGCGAAGGAATACTGGCAAGCGGGCCGATCCGTCGCGGACATCCATGAGATCGTCCCTGCCGCGGCCATCGTACGTGCCTGCGCCGACGCGGCTCGGGCCGCGGGGATGGACGGCCGGCCCTGACGTCTTCTCGAATCGTCGGGGCCTTCCCTCAGTCCGTCCCCACCACGTCGCTGCGGCGCTCCATGAGCACGTAGTCCCGCCACCGGCCGTCGTGGAAGCGGCCGATGCGTTCACGCTGCCCGACGCGCCGGAATCCTACGCGCTCATGAGCCCGGATGGACGCCTCGTTCTCGGGGAAGATCCCCGCCGAGAGCGTCCAGAGACCGGCCTCCTCGCTGGCCTGGACGAGGTGGCGGAGTAGCTCGGTCCCCACTCCCTGCCCCCGGGCTGCGGCGGCCACGTACACCATGATCTCCGCGACGCCGCGGTACACCGGTCGCGAGGACACCGGGCTCAAGGCAGCGAATCCGACCACGGCGCCGTCCTCTTCGGCCACCAGCCTGCAGTCGACGAGGCGGGCCGCATCCCACGCCTCCCACTCCGGGGCCTCCGTTTCGAACGTCGCGTCGCCGCTGGCGATCCCCTCCTCGTAGATCCGCCGCACCGCGGGCCAGTCGGCGGGCCGGAGGGCTCGGATCTTCACCTGCCGCCGCGATCCGGCGCGGAGGAGTCGGACTCGCTGTTCGCCGCGATGGCCGGATAGTACCACGCCATCACCGCCGCCACATAGCCATACCCAGCAAAAGCAGCTCCATGAATACGTCAGGCAGGACCAGGACCTGGCGCAGCCATCCTCCCACGACGAGCACCACCCATCCGACGGCGACGTACACGAGAAGAACGGTCACCGTGCGCCGAACCGGTTGGTCTCGCATGTCAGCGGAAGGTGGCGTAGAAGCTCGACACGGCGGAAAGCAGCCCTTCCCGGTCTTCCAGATAGGGGAAGTGGC
>CALJKZ010000720.1 GCA_937983085.1 uncultured Gemmatimonadales bacterium | reverse complement strand
GGTCTCGCGCGGGTGAGGACCATGGACCAACTGGTCCGGGACGACACGGCCGGAACCCGTTTTGCCAGCTTCCTCCTCACCGTGTTCGGGGTCGTGGCGGTACTCCTCGCTACGGTCGGCCTACACGGGCTGCTGGCCTTCTCGGTGCCGCGCCGAGCGAGGGAGATGGGCATTCGGGTTGCCCTGGGAGCCCGCCAGAAGTCCATCCTGGTACAAGCGCTGGGCTCGGGCCTGTCGCTTCTGGCTGCAGGCGTGGTGCTGGGGCTTCTGCTTTCGGTGGGGACCGGCCGGGTGCTGGAATCCCTCCTCTTCCAGGTGGATCCGACGGACGTGGGAACCCTGACGGCGGCGGCGATCCTCATGGTGGTGGCCGGCATCCTCGGGACGGTCCTGCCCGCCCGGCGGGTGCTGTCGCTGGACCCGGCCCAGACGCTGAGGGAGGAGTAGGACCCAGAGCCAGGCCGTCGCCTCTCGCGCGTAAACATTTGCCGTCAAACCTGAAAATGTGGTCGTGAACGGCATTCATGTCATCTGTGAGGTCAACTCATGTAAATAATTGTCACACAGACGAATGGGGTGATTGTGTAAGTCGGGGCACCGTCCTTGCTCATGTCCCGGGGGCCGGATCCGCTCACCCCTCGGACGCCCCCCCATGCCCTCATCGGGAACCCGCTACGAACCGTCGGTCGGACCTGACTCTCGGCTGCTTCACCCAGCGCCGCGGGGGGACGGACGCTCGTGACCGTGCGAACGAGAGAGGCGTCCCTGGAGAAGGGATTGGTCCTCGCCCGCCGAGGCCGATCGGCCGAGAAGCGCCGCGACCTGGCCGAGGCGCTCGACCTGTACGCCGAAGCGCACGCCCTCATCGAAGGGCTGGGTCCCACGCCGCTGGAGGCCAACGTGCTGCGTTGGACCGGCTCGGTGCTGCGCGACCTGGGCGACCTGGAGCGGGCGGACCTCCTCTATCAGGACAGCGCTGCTCTCGCCGAGTCCCTGGGGGAGATCGGCGCAAAAGCTTCGGCGTTGAACTGCCGAGCCGTCGTGGCTCAACGGCAGGGGCGCCTGGACGACGCCGTCGACCTCTACGGCGCGGCCCGATCGCTCGCTGCCGAGGCGGGTGAGATACGCCTGTTCGGCATGATCGAGCTGAATCTCGGCGTTCTCTGGAACGTGCGGGGCGATCTGGACGAAGCCAACGCCCACTACGAAGCCGCGTTGAACTCCTTCGAAGAGGTGGGCGACGACGAGGCGAGGGCGTGGGTGTTGAACAACGTGGGCATGCTGTTCACCGCCCGCGGACGCGCCGTCGAGGCCGAACCGTACTATGCGCGCGCACTGGAGATCGCCCAGGCGCGTCGAGACCGACCATTGGAAGGCATCGTACGCACCAATCACGGCGAGGCGCTCATCGCGCTCGAGCGCTGGGACGACGCAGAACGTGAACTCGGTGTCGCTCTCGCACTGGTCCAGGAGGGTCAGGACCGTACCCGTGAAGCCGAGGCGCTCCACCAGCTGGGGCGGCTCTCCGTCGCCACGGGCAACCATGACCTCGCCCGGGCCCATCTCGCCGAAGCGCTACGGCTGGGAAGCCTCCTCGACGACGTCCTCATCGTGTCCCAGGTCCTCACCGAGCGAGGTACGATCCACCACCGTGAGGGTCGCGAGGACGAAGCCCTGGAAGACTGGTCCCGAGCCAAGGATGGCTTCGTCGCCCTGGGGGCGACCCGTCAGACCGGTGAGGTCACGACGCTCATCGAGTCCATCCGCGGCGGTGACAGTCGGCCGGTACCCGCCGGCTGAGACCAGCCTTGGACGGCGGGACCCACCGGGTGCGTCACACCGCCCGCACGGGGACCATTCAGCCGGTCCAGACCTCGGCGTCGGGTTGGAAGTGGCGCCACGCGAACCAATACACCACGAAGGCATCTTCGCGGACTTGGAGGCGCTCGCCCGCCAACGATCCGTCGACGGCGAGACCGTCGATGCGCCACGTGCTCCCCGTCTCGGCGTCGGAAAAGGTACCGTCGGCGTTCGCTGAAAACGTCAGGTCCTGTCCGGCCGCGGTTGCGTAGAAGGCCACGGCGGTTTCGCCGTCGTCGCCCTGATAGAAGATGGTGGTGGCCGCACCGCCGATCTCTCGATTCACGGCTCCTCGGCTCCCGAGCGCGGACGCCAACTCACCGAACGGGAATCCGATCCCCCCTTCGTCTCCGTCGCGGATTCCAAGGACTCGCTGCTTCAGAGGGCGCGATCGATCCACCGGCATGTCGTGGAGGAGGTCCTCATCTTGCCTGTACTCCTCATAGGGCGACTGGCGGTAGTTGCGGTTGAATCCGGTGGCGCTCGAGACGACCAGCGTGTTGGGGTAGAGCTCCTGCCACTCACCCCAACTCATCTCGACGAGGGGCAGGAGGGCCAACGACTGATCCCTGAAGCGTGAGCACCGGCCCGCCACCTCCAGCTGCGGTCCGTAGACGTCTCCCGTGGCCCGATCGTACAGGACGAGGTTGTTGGCGAAGAGGAGCCCGGAAACCGCGACGTCCAGGCGCTCGGCCCCGAGGTGTGGATCCAGGCGGAGGCCGGAGCCCGTGAGAGGACAGAAGGTGACCGTGAACCACTCACCGTCGATGCGGTCGTTGATGACCTCGTGGTGGTCCAGGACGGCATGGGGATAGGCGCGGGCCGAGCCGTTCACGACCACGCCCAGAATGCGTTCCTCGTCGCTCAGGTAGGCTGCTCCGGGTTCGCCCGAGGTAACCATGGGCGGTTCCGTGATGGCGGGGATGGCGCCGGGTGAGGTTTCCGAGACGAGCAGGCCACGATCGAGGTCGCAGACCAGGTCGTCGGTACGGTCTCCGCCGTCGCCCCCCACGGCCCCGTTCGAGCCGCATGCGGCGGTCCGGACCACGAGGC
>CALJKZ010000719.1 GCA_937983085.1 uncultured Gemmatimonadales bacterium | reverse complement strand
AGCGGCAACGACGTCGCCAGCCCGCTGAACAACATCAACCCCGCCGACATCGAGCGAATCGAGGTCATCAAGGGCGCCGCAGCGACGACGCTGTACGGCACCGAGGCGGCAGCCGGCGTGATCCAGATCTTCACGAAGCGGGGCCACCGTGGCGCCGCCCAGTGGACGGCTTCCATCGAGCAGGGCTTCCAGAACATGCGGCCCTTCGGTGTGGATCCCTCGCTCCGTCCCTCCTTCGAGGACGCACAGTCCTCGGCCGGAGGTACCTCGGACTACATGTTCATCAACCCCTGGCTGAAGAACGCCTGGCAGCAGCGCTACTCGCTGTCCGTCGGTGGGGGTGGTGAGGACCTGCAGTACTTCGTGTCCGGCTCCTGGGAGGACGACGAGGGCGTGTTGCCCAACGACCTCCAGAAGACCGCCACGATCCGCGGTAACTTCACCTTCTCGCCCGCCGACAATCTCCAGCTGCAGTGGAACACGTCCTTCACCAACGACGAGTTCTTCAACACCGCGGCCGGAAACAACGCCCACGGCCTGACGCTCAACGTCTACCGCCGCGAGGCCAACTACTTCGGCAACGAGGACAAGGAGAACCTGGACCTCCTCCTGAACCAGGAGATCGTGACGCAAATCGACCACCTCATCACGGGTGGTACGGCGACGTACACGCCGTTCTCGAACTTCTCCAACCGCCTGAGCGTCGGGTACGACCTGGCCAACCAGGAGAACCGGAACCTGCGTCCCTTCGGCTTCGTGCGCGCGCCGGACGGCATTCTCGCCGACGGCCGCTCCGAGTTCGAGACGGTCACGCTGGACTATGTCGGTACGTACAGCTTCGGCCTCACGGACAACATCAACTCTTCGCTGTCCTTCGGTGGTCAGAGCGTGACCACGGAGATCCTGCAGACGGTGGCGTACGGTGAGGACTTCCCGGGCCCCGGCGCGCCGACGGTGACCACCGCCGGTACGACGCTCGGCTTCGAGACGCGTGAGCGTGTCGTGAACGCCGGCTTCTTCGTGCAGGACGTCTTCGACTTCAGCAACAAGTACTTCTTCACCGCCGGGTTCCGCGTCGACGGTAACTCGGCCTTCGGTCAGGACTTCGGTCTGCAGTTCTATCCGAAGCTCAGCGCCTCGTGGGTCGTGTCCGACGAGGACTTCTGGGGTGGTGACAGCCAGCTGAAGGTCCGTGCGGCCTGGGGTCAGTCCGGCCGTGCGCCGGGCGCCTTCGACGCGGTCCAGACGTACGACGGTGTGGGCTGGGGCGGCTCGCCCGCCTTCTACCCGCGCGTCCTCGGCAACGCCCTCCTGGGCCCCGAGCGGACCGCCGAGTGGGAGTTCGGATTCGACGGAAGCTTCCTCGCCGACCGCCTGTCGGTGGAGGCCACGTACTACAACCAGAAGACCACCGACGCGCTGTTCAACGTGCGTCAGACGCCCTCCTCGGGCTTCATCGACATCAACGGCGGCAACTCGCAGCTCGAGAACGTCGGTGAGATCAAGAACTCCGGCATCGAGTTCACCGTGAACGGCGCCGTCCTCCAGGGCGACGACTGGGCATGGGATCTCGGCGCCTCCGTCTCCACGAACTCCTCCGAGGTGGGTCTCCCTGCCGAGGTGCCCGAGTTCTCCGTGGGCGGAAACGGCTGGATCATCGACGGGCAGCCCGTTCCGGTGATCCGGGGTGAGAAGGTCATGAACCCCGACGCCCTCGCCGATCCCATCATCGAGGACGACCAGATCTACGGTCCGAACCTCCCGACGCGGATCGTCGGTCTCTTCACGACGGTCTCGCTCCCGCGGGGCCTGCGCCTTTCGGCTCGTGGTGAGTACCAGGGCGGTCACTACGTGACGGCGTCCGTCGCCAACAGCGCGGTCAGCCGTTCGGTCATCTGGGCCGGATGCTACGAGGCGTACGCCATCGCCGGCGCCGCGCCCATCACGCCGGCTGCGCCCAACTACAGCCAGCTCACGGCTCTGCAGCGCGCGCGCTGCGACGCCGGTGAGACGGACAGCAACTTCTGGGCTGAGAAGGCGGACTTCTTCAAGATCCGTCAGATCGCCCTCCAGGCTCCCATTCCCGAGTCCTGGATCCCGGGTGCCACCGGCGCCTCGGTGACGGTGTCCGGAAGCAACATCTGGCGCTGGACGAACGACGAGTGGACCCACTTCGACCCCGAAATGGGCACCAACAGCGACAACAACCCCATCAGCCGCGACGGCGTGCAGAACGGTGACTTCCTCGTCACCTCCATCAGCGAGCACATCCCCGCGCCGGCGACGTGGACCCTGGCCTTCCGGGTCGTCTTCTAGGAGCCGATAGAATGAAACAAGGAATTACTCGACTCATGACGCTCGGCCTGGTGGTCGGGATGGCGGCGTGCGACACCGACGTCGTCAACCCGGGACCCATCAGTGCCGACTTCTTGAACGATCCCGCGGCTCAGGCGGCCATCGCCAACGGTGCTGGACGCGCCGCCGCGGACGCCCTCAACTGGATCGCCTACACCACCGCAGCAGTGGCGCGTGAGGTGCATCCTTCCGGGTCCACCGGAAGCTTCGGAATCACGCCGAAGCAGCAGGAGGGCTTGCTGGAATTCGACGAGATCGGCACGCACTGGTCGAACGCCCACCGGGCGCGCTTCCTGGCGGCCGACGGTATCGCACGGATCCTGGCCCTCGATCCCGGCGACCAGGATCAGGAGAACCTGGCGCAGCTCTACCTGTGGGCGGGCTACAACAGCCGCCTCATGGGCGAGGCGTTCTGCAACGCCGTCATCGACGGTGGCGCAGCCCAGGACAGTGACGTCCACCTGCAGGAGGCCCTCGGGTACTTCGAGCATGCCGAGGCCCTCGGCTCCGGCGACGTGGTCACTGCGGCCATTGCGGCGCAGGCGTCCATCCATGCCTTCCTCGGCGACTGGACCGAGGCGACGAACCTGGCGGCAACGATCCCGGCTGGCTTCAGCTACTCGATGCCGTACTACGACCTCGGTGACGACACCCAGGCGAACCGGATCTTCGTGGCCGGTAAGGCTCTGCCCTACAAGGCCCACTCCCAGATCTTCACCTGGATCGAGCAGTACAACCCCGAGACCGGGGGCGTGGCGGACACCGATCCGCGCGTCTCGTGGATGGTCAGCGGTGAGAACGGCGACGCGGCGTCTTCCTGCTGCGGCGTCATCGCCTGGAACCCCCAGACGAAGTACACCGACGACAACGCGCCCATCGAGCTCTCGTCGTACGAGGAGATGCAGCTGATCCTCGCCGAAGACGAGATCGTCAACAACGGCGACTACGATGCCGGTATGGCCATCGTGAACAGCCTGCGCACCGCCGCGGGCGTGCCAGCCGAGACGTCCGCCGCCAATGGGGACGACACCGGCTTCGTGGAGGATGAGGCCCTCGGCTACTTCCTGCGCGAGCACGCCATCGAGCAGTGGCTCGAGGGCCGGCGTCTGCCGGCAATGCGGCGTTGGAACGACGCGGGGGTCGACCTCGAGTCACTCCTGCAGCCGCTCGAGCAGGTTGGTGACGGGGACACGTCCACGGGTTCGCACCTCTCGACCCGTGACTTCTGCATCCCCATCTCCGAAGCCGAGGTCGACACCAACCCCAACATCAGCGGCTGATCGCTGACGAAGGGTCGTAGCACCCCTGCCGGGGTCGGCGCATTGCGCCGGCCCCGGCTTTGCTTTTTGGGGTGCGTCTTCCCTTTCGGGCCGTCGGTCGATGACGCCTGGCGTGCCCGTCGCGTCGGTCCCGGTGCCGTTAC
>CALJKZ010000718.1 GCA_937983085.1 uncultured Gemmatimonadales bacterium | reverse complement strand
CAGAGGTCGCTCAGAGGGACGTGGGCTTTCCGATCGGACCCCGACGCCGAGAAAGAGACGGCCTCGCCCTCGTTGATTGTCAGGTTCGCAACCGGGGTGTCGATCGTCGCGTCGGGGGGTGCGTTCGGTACCTCGAACACGCCGCGGCGATAGATGATGCCGAGCGTCGCGTCGGCGAGCCACCCTGTTGGCTGTCCGACCGGCATCAGCCGACCCTGCAGCTCCTGGCGCAGGAGGCTGGCCCCGGTCGTCGTGCCGTCCGGGGACTGGTACACGATGGCGGTGTCGTCTCCTGTGTAGGAGGGCACGCCAAAGGCGTTCGCCACGACGGCAACAATCTCGAGATCCCCCGTACTCAGATTCCCCGCAAGAATGAAGTTCTGCAGAGTGGACTCCTCGAACACGTCGAAGGCCAGGAAGTTGTCTGTCGTCCGCGCGAAGGCCGGGTTGCCGATCTGCAGGCCCGGGATCGGGGGAACCACGGACAACGTCAGCCCCGTGGGAAGAAACAGCGCGTAGATGCTCCATAACTGCTCCGTCGCGCCGCCGTCGATGGACACCTCGTTCAGGGCGTCGTAGAACAAGAACTGGCCGTCCGCGGTGAATGCCATGACGTCGGCGAACTTGACCGCCGTCGAGGTCCCGCCGCCATCGACGACCGCGGTCTCGAGGGTGAAGGTCTCGTCGGTGCTGGTCGCGATGTCGACCACGCTGATCTGGTTCGTCGGCTCGCCGGTGACGGCGTCGAGGAACACGAAGGCGAATCGCTCCCCGGCCGCGTCCATGGCGACGCTGTAGACCGAGCCTGGGATGCCGAGCGGCAGGATAACCGGCGCGCCGCCCGTGCTGGCGCCGTAGGTGTCGATCAGCCCGAGATCCTGGTCTTCGGTCACGCAAACGCCGAAGTCCCCGTTGCCGGAGACGGAGATACGTGCCGCCGCGACAGGCGTGGATGCGTCCACGACGATGCCAGAGTCGCCGTCCCCCTCGTTCGTGTCGCGCCTGCCGAGGAACAGGTCGCCGGTGCCCGCGTCGAGGAAGACGAAAAGCGTCGAATCGGCCGACGCGACCTCGGGGAACTCGAAGGGATCCTCCGACGGGGCCGCATCGCCGATCTCGACGGCGTCGAAGGCCGCGGCGACGGCGAGCGCCTGGGCGGAGGCCGCCCCGAATAGCTCTTCGGCTGAGGCTACGCAGGCCAGACGCGCGTCCTTGAACTGCGACGCCTTCGTCAGGTGCTGCGTGAGCGCCCGGTAGAAGATGCGACCCGCGTCATCCTTCCCGATCGCGCCGTTCATGCCCTCGGCGAGCAGATAGAAGCAGTGGTTGATGATGCTGCTGCTGATGTGGACGCCGCCGTGGTCCCCGGCGTCGCTGAACGGGAGGTTGTAGTACTCGCTCATCCGGGCGGGATAAGGCCCGAACGGGCTGTTCAGCGCGCGCGGATTCGCCATGTTGCGGAGAGGCTGCTGTAAACCGGAGCCGATGATCCAGTCGTTGGCACCGAGTGCGCGAGCCTCCACGAGTTCGCCGAAGATGTCAGAGAACGACTCATTGAGAGCACCCGATTGGCCAAGATACTCAAGGTTGGCACTAAAGCTGACGACCGCATGTGTCATTTCATGCGCAACGACATCAAGAGATCCGGCATAGCGGTCCGCATCCCCGAACACCATGACCCGCAGGTCCGGATTCCACGAAGCATTGGCATGGTTCACCTCGAAGCGAACGACTCCGAAGATCGTGCTTCCCAGACCGTCGTAGGAGTTCCTGCCATGAACCTGAAGGAAGTAGTCATAGACCTGTCCAAACCCCCAGCTCGCGCTGACCGCGTCCGGTACTGACCAGGCGTTCGGACTCCCCGAGGTGACATGGAACAAGTTTCTTCCGTTCAGAGCATCAATGATCATGATTCCGCCGCGTGGGTCATTTGGCGGCGCCGATGTCGGGTCGAACATGGGCTTCGACGTGTCCACCATGTAGTAAGTGGAGCCATCGCGCCACACATTGAGCGGTCGCACTTGGCCGAAAAGGTCCACGCCGGAGCCGGCGACGTTTTCCTGCATCACGAGCTCGCGCTGGCCCAACAAGCGCCCGTCTAGCGCGCCGACGACAACCTCGATCTCCGAGATGAGCGTGCGCCGCAGACGCACGACCCCGGCGAGTCGCGGCGGTGACGTCTCCCGTGCGTGGAGGACCAGCCGCGGCTCCGCCGTGCCCGCCCCCCCGCCACCGGCAGCACTCGCGCGATCGACGGCGGCGCCGGCGTCGAGCAGCGGCTCCACGACAGCGTTGCGAGGCGTCGGCACGAAGGCACCGCCGACGAGCCCCACCGTGCCGTCCGGGGTGACGTGTACGACGAGATCGGCGGGCTCGATCGGCACGCCCTTGTACACCTGCTCGAACCGCAGCAACGTGCCGAGGGGATCCCAGTCCTTGCGCGCCAAGACCAGCTCGTTCCGCGGGTCGTCGAGACGCACGAGCTCTCGATACTGCTCCAAGAACGCGAGCGCCGCCGTCACGTCGCGATCGTTGTTCGACGCCAAAGCCCGTTGGGCATGGTTGAAGCGTCCTCGGAGCTGTCGCAACCCGCTGTCGAAGCGCACGCGGGCGTGCACGTCCCCCGCGGTGCGCGCGCGCAGTGCCTCCAGGGTGCCGCACTGCCGGTCCGTAAGCCGGTTATTGCGCTCCCGCAGAGCCTGTACCTGACGGCGCAGCAGCTCACACACTTGGCGGGCGCGGGGATCGGCGGGCGCTTCGACCCGCTCCGCGGCCAGGAGACCGGGCGCGATCCTCACCCTCTCCAGCACCGGCTTCAGCTGAACGGCGGTCGTGTCCTGCGCCGAGACGTTGCTGTGAATGACGGCGAGTCCCAGCGCGCCGACCCAGAGCGATAGCCTACGCCTACTGCTCATCGTTCCCTCCCCGTAAGCAACCACGGAACTTGCGTTTCCTTTCGCAAGTCGGCAGGGGATTGTCAACGGGAAACGCGTACCTGCCGGCCCGCGAGGTTGTCAGTCCCCCTGCACCGAGATGCGCACCGGGGGCGCGCTGTTGCGGGCCTCGACGTCCACGGTCGTGGTGGCGCCCCCGATCGTCAGGTGGAGGGTCCACCGACCTCTGGGGAGGTTTTCGATACGGCCCCGGCCCTTGTCGTCGAGCACGAGGCGCGCCTGGCGGGACTCGCCGTCGCGGGTCGCCAGGGTGAAGTGGTTGCCCACGAGACGCACGCCCGCCGGGGCCTCGACGACGACCGGCACCGGCACCAACGGTTCGACCAGCAGCGTCCCCAGGTCGACCTCGCCCGCCGCGACGCGCACGCTGCGCGTGACGTCCTCCGGCCCCGCGCCCGACGCCATGATCTCGTAGTCCCCCGGCTCGAGCCACGGCACGAGGAACGCGCCGCGCTCGTCCGTCCCGGCGAGGGCGACGTCCTCGCCGTCCCGGGTGACGTGCACGCTCCGGGTCCACCGGTCTCCCGACCCCGCGACGACGCCGCGGATCGCGCCCGTGCCTACGAGCCGCACCTGCCGCACGACGGCGCCCTCCCGCGGCACCTCGATCCGGGCCGCCACGACCTTCACGCGGTCACCGTGCACCCACAGGTCCCTCGTCCCCGGCGAGGCGCCCTCGAACACGAAGCGCCCGTCGTCGTCGGCTGTGACCGGTTCCTCGTCGAGGCCGAGCGCCAGCTCGAGCCCGGCGCCGGGCTTGCCGTCGGGCAGCACCAGCGTGCCCTCCACGCGCACAGCCGGCGGAAGCTCGAACACGAGCGGCTCCAGGGGGGCCCCCCGCTCTCCCACCTCGACCTGCCGGAACAGCCGCGGCAGCGGCCCCTGCTCGACCGCCACGTGCCACGTGCCCGGCGGCGGCGCGTCGATGCGGACCGCCCCGTCCGCGTCGAGGCGCCGCTCGAACCGCAGGCTCGCG
>CALJKZ010000717.1 GCA_937983085.1 uncultured Gemmatimonadales bacterium | reverse complement strand
TGGATGAACGGCGCCCGCGCGCCCCGGCAGACGGCGTGCCCACCCGGCGCGCTCGGACTCCCCCGTCACGCCTCGCACCGTGGCGCAGTCGATCGCGCGGGCCCTCGCGAAGGAGGACCAGGCGTTCGCGGCCACCCGGTGGTCCGACGCGCTCTCGTCGGGCGGACAGAAGGGGGGGTGGGGGGGCCGCCGCTACGGGACGCGCCTCATCGACAGCCGGCGGACGCACCTGCGCGTCTCCCCCGCGGAAGCCTTCGCGCCCATCCGGCGCATCGGCGGCGCCCGCGGGTGGTACGCCATGAACTGGGCGTGGCGCCTGCGCGGTTTCCTCGATCTCCTCGTCGGGGGCGTGGGCCTGCGCCGGGGCCGCCGCGATCCGGAGCGTCTCGTGCCGGGCGACACCCTCGACTTCTGGCGGGTGGAGGCGGTCGAGCCCGACCGGCTCCTGCGGCTCCAGGCCGAGATGCGCCTGCCCGGCCGCGCCTGGCTCCAGTTCGAGGTGGAGCCCGCCGTCGACGGGTGCGTCGTGCGCCAGACCGCGGTCTTCGACCCGGCGGGGCTCTTCGGCCGCGCCTACTGGACGCTGCTTTGGCCCCTGCACGCGCTCGTGTTCCGGGGGATGCTGCGCGGCGTCGCGCGCCGCGCCCGGGACGGAGCTAGGCTGCGTCTGAGAAAGAGCCGTGAAGGACCGAGGGGGAGCGAGGACAAGCCTGGCAAGGAGGGCCGACGACGCTGTACTGACGGAGAAGTACTGCTAGGAGGCCCGACGCAGCCAGGCGCAGCCGCAGCCCCCCGAATCCAGGCGCTTTCTCAGACGGAGCCTAGGCGTCCGATGGGCCCGGCACCCACTCGATCTCCTGGCTCCACCGATCGGCCCGCTGCATGATCTCCCAGGTGAAGGGGACCTTTGCTTCGGTGTACGCGCCACGGTCGTCACGATACTGCTCGGCCAGCGTGCGCTTGAGGGTCTCGTATCGCGCGGCATCGCCCGGATGCGTGCGCAGGTAGTCCCTGAACAGGAGCGCGAACTGCTCGGCCCAGCTCCCGGACCGGCGCACGTGGATGTGGGTGCGGCGCGTTCCGGGAGCCTCTCGGAAGTAGCGCTTGGTCCGCTCCTCGTTGTCGGCCCGAAACACGTACCCGAGCCGCTCGAGGGGTTCCCGGAACGCATCCGGAGGTTCGAGGTTCGCTACCGAGATCTGGATGTCCATGACCGGCTTCGCGGCCAAACCCGGCACGGCGGTCGAGCCGATGTGGTCGATTCGGACGGCGACGGCGCCGAGCGTCGCGCGCAGACTGCGGCCGAGGTCGGCGAAGCGACGTGCCCATTCGGGCTGGTACCGCGAGATCTCAACCGGATCCATGGTCGGCCTGCACCGTCTGCCCGACGACGGCCGGACCATCCTACCTTCGTGGCGGCAGGCACCCCGGCTCTTCAGGCGCCGCCGTCTGTCACGCGGCCCGCGATCGACGTTCCGTCCGGAAGCCCACCCGAGGGCTTCCCGGTCCAGCGCCACATCTCGTCGATGCGAAGTTCCTGTGCTTCTTCGAAGTCGGGCTCGGGGGAGAGGCCCTTGGAGACGTAGAGCAGGTTCGTGGTTCGGACGCGACCGGTGATGAACCCCTCATCGATCCTCGCGGCCGAAACAACCAGAATGTCCCTTCGAACATCGCACGCGATGAATTGCGAGACGACCCGGCCTTCCCGAAGCGTCCGGTGGCGCCACCAGCCCCGGAGCTTTTCGACCATGGGCCGAGGGACGAGCTTGCCGATCAACAGTGCGGCAAGGGCCAGGGCATACAACGGCAGACAGATGAACAGGATGAGCGCATCGACGACTCTGTAGGCGCGTCCCATCGTTCTTACTAGAGTCGCTCCTGATACTCCGCCTGGGTCACCCACTCAACGGAGTGGAAGTGCCGCGGGTCTTCCTCCAGCACCCTGGCGACGATGGCCTGGATGGGTCTGCACTCCTCCGGCCGGGTCCGACGGCCGAGCAGGGCGAGGAGGCAACCCCTTGGACGTGAGAACTGGATGCCCCACCGGGTTTCTACCCCGCCGAGGCCTATCCAGTGCACCTCGAGGTGGTACTCCGTGCGGCCGTCCTTCACCCACAGGACGGTCCCCCAGTCTTCCAGGATCGGCTCGTGTATCCAGAGATGAGGGGCGTGGCGCGCGAGGCGGCCGCGTAGATCCTGCGCGAGGTCGAGACCAAGCGGGAGGTCCGCGGCTGTCCCGTCCACAACCGTGTTCTCCAGCGAGAACGAGTTGCTGCGGAAGAGGACCGCGTCATTCACGAGCTGTCCGCCCAGCGACCGAACCAGTCCATGCCGCTGCCCGCGCGCGTGGCCCTCACCTCAAAGCGCCCAGCGCACGACGAGAGCGACGATGATCCCCATCCACAAGAGATTCAAGACCGCGGCAAGAGTGGCAAGGCGACGATCGAATGGGGAGAGTGCGCGCCAGCGACCAAGGAGTCGTGCAACGAGCCAGAGCGAGTAGAGCTGAACGACGGGAGCGAGCGCGGCAAACGCCGCCCGGCGCGCTTTCGAACTCACGGGAGGCGCTGGGTGCCCGGAGGTGAGGATGCGGCTTGCCCGGCTCACGTCCTCCACGGGGACTCTCACCCTCACGTGGCAAACGGAGGGGACATCGGCGACCGTTGCCGGGTCGCCGTCGGAAAGGACGGCGGGGATCCCCGCAGCCGTCAACAGACGCTGGGCGTCCAGTGCCTCGGCCGGATCGGTGCAGGTAGCGACTACGACCCCTGTTCCCGCCACGCCATCATCGTACCCGAGGCCGGGCGCTTCCGGACTCTGCGGGACAGTGCTCTCCGGCCGCTCGTCGGATGCAGCGGCTCGTTAGAGGGCGCACCGAGGGCGCTACCGGGGGGCCTTGCGCCCGGAGCGCGACGAGAGGAGGAGCCATGACGGCACAACGAGCAAGGTGATCGCGATGAACTTCTCCGTGGGAAGCGCCAGGCCCGGCAACAACTCAATGACCGTGTCGCTGCTTGAGGGCAGAACGAGGAGGACCGCGACCATGAAGAGCGATAGGTATCCGAGCACGGCCAGAAGGCGGCCAACGCGTGGGCCCGCGTTGCGCGTGGCAAGGGTAGCGGCCACGCCAAACAAGCCGCCTCCTATCAGGTAGGCCGGCCAGTAGGGATCGGGCGAGACGTTCCGTGCCGAGGAAACGAGAACGAAAGCCGCCCAAGAGAAGGAGAGCACGCCTAGGAGCATGCGCGAACGCGTGTTCATGATGGTCGTGGGCCAACCGTTGCACGCCGCGTCACGCCGCCCCTCTAACGACTATGCCGCGCACCTGCGAGCGGCCGGATCAATTGTACCGACCTTCGGGACGGCGTTCCCCCGGCCGCTTGTCAGGAGCAGCGGCTTGTTAGGCGCTCGGCCGAGACACAAGCGGGTACTTTTCCGGGTGCGTGATGGACTCCACGTGCAGGTCTACGTCGAGCTGCGGCCAGTACAGGTGATGCGGCTGGGGGCGCTCAACATGAAGGACCGCTCGCACGGGAGCGTCTCGGAACCACGGGAAGTGCTCGAAGGCGAGGAAGTGCTCGGTGTCGTCGAGGAGGAGCCACAACCCGTTAGGGGTGATGCCCAGGACCTCAGCGCTCCTGTTCCACGCCGCCCGGATGTCATCCTCGTGCTCCTCGATGAGACGGCGGATCTTGGAGAGATCCTTGTCCCGCAAATTGTAGCTGACAGCGAGCTCGATGGCGGGCTCGATCCAGAACTTGGCTTCCCCGTCCGCAGACTGCGCATGAACATGCATCCGCGGTTCCTCGCGCGAGAAGAAGTAGAAGCGGAACCCGTCCGCACGAAAGATGGTGGGGCTCACCTCGATGGGCCTAACGACTATGCCGCTCACCTGCGAGCGGCCGGACCATTCTACGCTCCTTTGCA
>CALJKZ010000716.1 GCA_937983085.1 uncultured Gemmatimonadales bacterium | reverse complement strand
TGTCGGCCGTACTGATATCGATGCTCCGGGGTCCGCAAGGGTTGCAGGGGCGTCAGCGGAGGTCGTCGGGCCGTCGCATGCCGGTGAGCGGGAAGCCGTTGCAGCCGGTGCGCGGGGCGTCCCTGCGGGCGATGGTGACCCGGGCGGCGGAGTCGGCGGTGGGGGCGTTCCAGGTGGCGATGCAGAAGGCCCAGGTCCAGGGCGGCATCGCCTCGAGCGCCATCCAGTCGATCCGGGTCCAGGTGGAGTCGACGTTGCGGTCGATGAGGAACTGGCAGGGCGGGTGATTTGGTACCGTGTTCCGGGGTGATTGAGCCAGGCGGTATCGGTGGTGGTGTGCCGGGACCGGTAGTGGTCGATGAAGTCGCCGGTGACCGGCGACTGGGCGGCGAGTGGGGTTGTGGAGAGGGTGACTGCGAGGAGCAGGAGGGCGGGTCGGCGTGAAGCTGGCACGAAGGGTTCTCTGGGCTGGCGGGTCGCGGATTTGAGGAGTATTTGAGGGTAGTGTAGCACCCTTCCGGGGACACCCTCTCCAGATGGAGGCCTCGACGTGCTCCCCTTCCGCCTAGTCTGCCTGGGGCAACCGCAGTTGTTCGGTCCAGATGGCGAGCCGGTGCGCTTCCGGACTCGCAAGCACTTGGCATTGCTCGTCTACCTCGCCGTTGAGCCCCCAAGAGCGCACCGTAGAGATCAATTGGCCACACTACTTTGGCCGGATGCTGAGCTTGAGGATGCACGACACTCCCTCGCAACAGCCCTGTCGGTCCTGCGGGGCCGGCTAGGTTCGGACGCCTTCGACTCAACCCGGGACACCGTTCGATTGAGGTCCGGCCGGGTGGCCACGGATACCGAAGGAATTAGGACAGAGGAATGGATGACATCCGCCGACGAAGCAATCGGCTTGTTCCTTCAAGACTTCGATATTCCCAATGCCCTAGCCTTCGGACACTGGGTAGACACCACGCGCGCCCGGTTGATCCCGCTTATTCATGATTCGCTGCTGCTCAGCATTGAGCGGTATCGTTGCAGTGGGAATCTACACCGCATGATGCTCGCTGCTGAACACTTAGCAGCGGTTGATGAGCTTTCCGAGCACGCCGTCCGCGCTCTCATCGAGGTGCGCACGCTCGCGGGAGATCGGATGGGGGCGCTTCGGCTGTTCGACCGCTGGCGACTTCGTGCCGCCGAGGAATTCGGCGCGGCACCAAGCCGCGCGCTGCTAGAACTCGCGTCGAGAATTCGCCGCGGTACAGTCGAGCGCCCCCAGTGCGCCGCCAAGACCCACACTCCGTTCATCGAGTACCGTCACAGCCCCATCGTCGGCCGAGAACTCGAGTATCGTGCTTGCTACCAGGCGTGGCAGCAGGCCAAAGCGGGGGCCTCACGGCTCATCTTAGTTCAAGGTGAGAATGGTGTCGGCAAGACCACGATTGTCGACCGCGTTGCAAGCGCGGTTGCACTCGAGGGGGCGAGCACCGTCAGTGTCCAGGGATTCTCACTCGAGCGCGACCTTCCCCTCGGCTTCATCAGCACGCTAGTGAGTGAGCTGGTCGACCTCCCCGGTGCTGGTGGAGCCGATCCGAGACAGCTCGCAGTCTTATCCTCGCTTAGCCCGAAGGTCCATCAACGGTGGCCTGGCCTGCCACCCTCGGGGCCCGACACTCGGGAGGACGCTCGCCTACGCATCGCGCAGGCGATAGTCGCTCTCCTCCTCGCCCTCTCTGAAGAAGCACCCCTAGTTATCGTGCTAGATGACTTCCATCAGGCTGACCCGATCTCGCTAGCAGTGGCACACCTCGTTCTTCGTCGTGCACAAGACTTGCCATTGCTCGTACTGATGACGGCCTCTCCACAACCTAAAGGTGAGGAGGCCAGTAGGTATTGCCTGTCGCAACTGACTTCCTCTCTCGAGATCACGACGCTGGACGTTGAGCCGCTTCGCCCACTGGACGCACAAGAGCTACTCCAGAGCTTACTAGCAGACGACGATCCAGGGCCGTCCGTTCGGCGCGCGATACTGATCGCGGCGAATGGCAACCCACTACAGCTCGTGCAATTGGTGAGCGATTGGCGACAGAGAGGTGATCAGTCCTTCGCACTGACATTTGGTGCAATGACAACTGCGCCCACCACCTCACCGGCACTGTTGACGGGACACCTGCTAAGCGGCGTGCTGTCGGCGCTGGATCCGGACACTCGCGCTGTTGCCGATCTTGCGGCCGTCCTTGGTCGTCGCCTCAACGACTTGACAATGTATACACTTGTCGAGTCGCCGCTCCCGCGTACCTTGCGCGCGATCACGACGCTCATGGCGCATAGGGTACTCCGCGATTCCGGAGGTCGCTTGGAGTTCGCCAGTGAGTCAGTACGCCATACTTGGTACATGGCGATAGCGGCGCCAATGAGACGAGCGCTTCACTCGTGTGTGGCAGACCGCCTTCAGAGCGCCCCGCGAAACACCCTGAACGGAGCATCACAACTCGAAGTGGCATGGCACCTGGTCCGGGCCGGCCGCACTGAAGACGCAGCACCATTCCTCCTGACTGGCGCACGTGAAGCGATCCGGCTGGGAGCACCGCATGAGGCTGAGATTGCACTTCGCACCGGGATATCCACACTTCAGGGACGAGAGCGTCGCATAGCACAATTACTCTGGGCCGAATCCCTGCAAGAGCTTGGTCAATGGTCTTCGTCTATTCGCGTACTCAACCACCCTGAGGACTCTATCACCGGACCGGATGCGCATTGGCAACAGGTCCTGCGGGTAATCGGGGACCACTGGAGTCGTGGCGATGCGCGCAGTGAACACGAGCTGTGCGTGCAGGCTCTAGGCCGAATCGCGGCATCGCGCCAGCCCGCTGATGTTCGCGTTCGCGCTCTCAACGCCATTCCCTACCTCTTGTCGTACACGCACGACTCCTCGGGGATGGACCATTTCCGTGGCGCCCTTGACTCATTCGATCGGAGCAGCCTTGAACCTTATGACCACCTACAATTCCTTTCAGCGGCAGCTTGGTACTACGCAAACGTAGGCGACGTGACCCACGCTGTTGCGTTACTCGAGACGGCTGTAGGGTTGATCGACGATCACGGATACCGTAGTTCGGTTGCGATCCGGACATTGATCGGTGCCGCTAGTACCAAGCTAATGAGTGGCGAGTATTCTTCGGCCCCTCCCTTACTAGATCGCGCCATGCGCCTTGCGACGGAACTTGACAATAGACTCCATCGGGCGGCCGCATCGGCCAGCATGGCAATCGCGACGGGGCGTCTTGGAAACGTTGACCAACAGATCGCGTACGCCACGTTGTCTCTCGACACCCTTCGCGGTAAGGAATGCAGTATCATCGCGATAGCCGCCTCATTTGAGCGTGCGCTCGGCCTTGCGCTGAGCAATCATGCGAACGATGCCCGCTTGACGATGGACAATCTCGTCAGTTGGTCAGGCCCACAAGCACCGGCATGGCAACGTCAAGGCATTGGGCTGCTAAAGGCGGATATTTTGAAACTGCTAGGTGAGGAACGTCGAGCAACAAGCGTCGCACGGAGTGCGCTCTCGTTAGGCACTGACCGCCCACTGGCACTCGATTTCGCTGGCCCGTTTGCGAGGTGGCAAGCGCTCGCGTCAACAACCCACGCTAGTCAAGTGCGGGCACTAGAGGGCATTCGGAAGTCAGTCTTGCCCCTACGGGGAATCCACGAGAAGGACCGAGCTGAGGCACTCGCCTCAGTCGTACTCCTTGAGGCGAGGCTCGGCAGAGAGACATCGGACGCGCCCAGGGAACTCCAGCGAGCATTGGCACGGCTGCCCCGACACCTGACGCAGGTCAATCAGCGACTGGGCCTAATGCAAACCGCCGGTACTGGCCGCGGAGAGGGTTGATCACGGGAATGACAGGTTACCTATCACCGGCAGCTCTTGTCGGAGCAGCGGACTTGCTCGAGGGTGATCGACCAGACCGGATCGCTTCATGTGCTCGCGCTCGAATCCGTGGCTGAGGCAAGTACTCGGGTATGCTGGATGGGTCCGAGATCAGGCGACGAACAGTCACCGAATTTACGGTGAGATCGACAAGATCCGAGTCAAATTGGGTCGATCGTCCCTTGTTAAGTTCCGACAACACGACCTCGAGCGAGAGTGCCTTTCGGTACGGTCGATTGGTTGTCATCGCATCCACAGTGTCGGCAATTGCGATGATCCGCGCCCCAAGAGGGATCGCGTCTCCTGAGATCCCATCCGGATAGCCCCTACCATCCCAGCGTTCGTGATGGTGGCGAACACAACTCACGACATATCCCTGGAACCTAGAGAACAATGAGACCAGCTCTGCACTTTTTGCCGAGTGGGTCTTCATGATCGCCCACTCATCCTCGTTAAGCTTACCCTCCTTCTGAAGGAGCGGCGCAAACTCTTCGTGGATCTTTCCGACGTCGTGAAGTAGTGCCGCGTTCTCGATGTCTTCGATCTCTTCAGGCGACAAGCCCAAATCCACAGCGATCGCTCGGGAAAGTCCGCAGACCCGGCGCGAGTGGCCCGATGTGTATGGATCACGGGCTTCGATGGCCTTCACCATCATCGCGAGTTGTTCCCGAACATTCAGTTCGAGCTCCTCATAGGCAAGATCGAGCTCTTTGTGGACCTCCTCGAGCCGATTCAGCTTGCCATAGATATGTCGCGCGCCGATCAACGGTAGCACGATCACGAGGAAGAGGAAACGTCCGACACCTTGTGATTCATTTGACACCAGGAACAACCAAGCGACGACGATAGCCAGCGAACTAGCGGCAAGATCGTAGCCCAACACCCATACGGTGTTCGCGCGCCAAGTAGAAACTATCGGGCGATTGCTTGCCAACGCGACAACGGTGTTGACAAGGATGGAATTGGTGATGAAGTAGACCAGCGCCGCCAACAAGAACACGCCGACTTCGCCGAGTGCAACGTCGAAAGTGACTAGCCCTGCGGTCGCGGGGTCCAGAAACGCGGGGGGATGAACCCCTCCAAAGAAGCTGTAACAGATGAACGTCAACCCGACCGAGACGATTCGCTCCGAAATATTGAATGCCGCCTTGATCAGCGGCGTTCGCTCATAGAGCTGTGAGATCGCCTTCACGACGCCAGCGGTCAGCGCACCCCAGAAGCCACCAAGGATCAAGCCGACTGCGAGGTGGAACACGAAGACCAGGGAGCCTGTGAGACCCCCGGACTTGTTCTGGGTCCGTGATACCTCCAGCAGGCACCCGACAAAGAGGAGGCTGAAGAGCGCCCACGCGCCGGGAGCCTCGTCGCCAATGAGAGAGGTTCCCCACAGCACGACCGCTGCAGCGAGGACGACTCCGATCACGTACCGACGAACCGCGGCGTTGAAGGGCATATGATTGGGAGGAAACCCCAGCTAGTTCGGCTTAACCCCAGCTTACAGTCTCAGCGCGGAAAAGACCCGCGATGAAATCCACCGCAGCGGCCAGCCATTCCAGCATATGCGTCACCTCCTCTCTAAAACATCAATCCATCTGAGAGGGGCAGATCCCGCTTGACCTGCCTGACGCTTCGCTATTTGGACCGCTCGGCTCCGCTCACTGCCGGACCCTGGTGTTTCCCCCCGTACTCCTTTCGGTCAATGCTCCGTTACGCGGGCTCGCACCCGCAGGTTGACCTCAATTCCTCAGCCGGCGATCTGCCGCCGCGCCGACACCCAGCGATTGGTCGCATCCAGCACCGCGAACACCGCCGCATGCTCGGCACTCTCGCGCACCTCCGCCGACCCCACCAGCAGCGTCGAGTGCCGGCCACCCACCGCCTGCACCCCCGCCATGACCCACGTCCGGTCGAACGCGTCGACCACCTGCGTTCCCTCGAGCGCCAGCGAGTGCCGCTCGAGCAGCCGCTCGATCACCCGCACCGCCGCCCGCGCCGCACTCTCCACCCGGTTGCGCGGCGTGTCGGGACCCTCCTCGGTGGCCGTCTCGACGTTCCCCTCGCAGGTGAGCGTCACCGTGGCCGTGACCCAGCGCGGCCGGCCCGCCGGCGCGATGAGCAGCTCCTCGAACAGCACCGCGCGCTGGTTGGCCTGCTGCCGCACCGCCACCTGCTCCAGCGTCCGCAACGGCTCCACCTCCGCCGTGTGCGCCACGCTGATCTTGCGATGGTCGACCCGCAGCCCCAGGTGCGCCAGCAGCGCACTCTCCACGTTGCGCACCACCTGCTTGGGCGTCTGCGCATTGGTGGCCAGGATGTGGATCTCGCTCACCTCGCCCAGCGGCGTGGTCACCACCCGCGCCGAGAGCACCCCCTCGAGCGACGTCAGCAGATTCTCGGCCCGACGCACCCCCCAGGGGTCGTTGGGCGGATCGATCGGAGACCCTCCCGCACGGGCCCCGGCAGGATGGCGAAACTGCTGCGGTGAAGCGGTCACGGCATTTCCTGTCGTGATGGTGGTGCATGGTGGATGACCGATCGCCACCCGCGAGTGGCCGCCATCCGTGATTGTCACTCGCATCGCGCGCCGCAAGCGGCGCGCCTGCGTGCTCACGCGATCGTGTTCCTGCCCGCCGCCTTTGCCAGATACAGCGCCCGGTCGGCCTGCTCCAGCAGCGGCCCCTCGCCCGGCGCCGCGGGATCGTACTCGGCCACCCCGATGCTCACGGTGATCTGGCCGAGGTTGAACCCCATCCGGTCGCCCGCCTGCTCCACCCGCTCCCGCACCGCGTCGGCCACCCGCAGGGCGCCGGCCCGGTCGGTCCGGGTGAGCAGCACCACGAACTCGTCGCCGCCGTACCGCGCCGCAAGGTCGGTGGCGCGGATCGTCTTGCGGAGCTCGTCGCTCACCGCCCTGAGCACCATGTTGCCGCGCTCGTGGCCGAAGCGATCGTTGAGCTCCTTGAGCCGGTCGAGGTCGATGAACAGCACCGCGAACGACTCGCCACTGCGCTTGCTCCGTTCCACCTCGTGCCCCAGCCGCTGCTGCAGCGAGCGGTAGCTCGCCAACCCGGTGAGCGCGTCGGTGCTCGCGTCGCGCGAGGCGTCGTCGGCCCGCCGCGCCAGCCACGGCACGCACTGCCGGAGCGAGGCCCTGCCCAACGCCGCCGCCTGCGCAAACCGGTGGCAGGTCTGGTAGCCGCACGCCCGGCAATCCCACGCCTTGCCGTCGGGACTCGTCCCGATCGCGTCGAGGATCGCCCGCACCGCCTGCGGCTCCGCCTGCTCGCGCCGGCTGCCGAACGGGAACGTCGCCCCCACCTCCACCGGCGCCGGGTCGGGCACCACGGGCACCCGGCTCCGCGTCGGCTCGTACGACGCCAGCAACCGGCGCCGACGATAGAGCTCCTCCTTGGGCCCCGCGGTGGGATGACCCAGCGCGCCGTGGTGCGTCTGCACGTCCACGAAGCCGAGGTCGATCCGGTCGTGCCCCACCGCGCGCGCCAGCGCGCCGAGCCCCTCCAGTCCCCGCACCGCCAGGATGCGGCGGCCCAGCGACGACCCGCTCACCACCATCTCCAGCGGCAGCCCGCCCGCCACACTCATGTGGCGCCGGGTCTCCGACGGCAGCCGGGAGAACGTCTCCGGCATCTGCGCCGGCCGCACCTCGCGCAGTGCGAACAGCTGCTCCAGGTCGGCGAAGGTCATCACCGCGTCGAGCTCGTCGACGGCCCCCGGCGCCCCGGTCCCGACGTACACCACCGGGAGCCCTGACCCCAGCGAATGACGCAGGAACCGGGCCTCTGCCACGCACGGATAGGTCACCGGGGCCAGGTAGGGAACCAGCTCGGGATGGTGGGCCGTCACGGCCGCCACCACCACCGGATCGGTGCTCCGGATCAGCGTCCCCCAGTCGGGGTCCTCCCACAGCCGCAGGTACTCCTGGGCCACCAGCTCGTCACCCACCACCCCCCGGGAGACATGCCGGAACCCCGCCTCGTAACAGGCGTTGACCAGCTGCTCTGGCGTTGCAGGATGGAACCATGCCGCTGCCTCGGGTGCCAGGATCAGCGCCCCGGTCCCCGCCTCGGCGATCGCCAGGGCGCGGTCGAGGGCGCCGCTGGCGGCGATGGCGGTGTGGGGACAGGCGGGAATGCATTCGCCGCAGCGAATGCAGTTCTCCTCGACGATCTCCACCACGCGCGCCTCCGGCGGCAACGCGATGGCGTCCGTTGGGCACACCCGGACGCACGCGAGGCACGCGACGCAACGCGAAGGATCGACCGTCAGTTGCAATTGGGGGCCCCGAGAGGCGGGCACGCACCAGTGCGCGCCCGTCCAAGTTGGGGAATCACTTGAGAAGAGTCAAGAGGTGAGCCGTCCCAAGATCAATACAGATGGTCACTTAGGCGATGTCGAACTCCTTGAGCTTGCGGTACAGGGTCCGCTCGCCGATGCCCAGCAGCTGGGCCGCCTTGCGGCGGTTCCCCCCCTGCTGGTCGAGCACGGCCTGGATGGCGGCCCGCTCCACGTCGGCCATGGTCATCCCCTCCCGCCACACCACCACCTCCGGCTCGGGCTCCTCCTCGGCCCCCATCGCCGGGATCGAGCTGACCGGAATCGAGACCTGGGTCTCGTCGTCCATGTCGATCACCTGCATCGCCTCGGGCGCCCGCTCGAGCCGCCGCCGGAGCTCCTCCACCTGGACCCGGAGCTCCATCAGCGAGCGCAGGATGAACTCGAATTCCGCCCCGCCCACCATGGTGCCGCGCTCCGCGGCGTGCTCGATCCGCACCGGCAAGAGCGAGCCGAGCGGCTCGGTGACGTCGTCGGGAATGTCGCTGGCGCGGATCTGGGTGCCCGGCGCCAGCACCACCATGCTCTCCA
>CALJKZ010000715.1 GCA_937983085.1 uncultured Gemmatimonadales bacterium | reverse complement strand
TCGCCGCGGACACGGTCTCTCCGCGCACCCAGGGCTCGGCGAAGCGGCGCTCCTCGTCGGTGTACACCACGCCTCCCACCGCCGTGAGGTTGGCGTGCATGGCCCGAGCCAGGGCCTCGTTGGGCAGCAGGGCATAGATCCCGTGGATCACTTCGTACTCCATCCGCGTCTCGGTCCCCATCGCTGCACCTTCGGCGGTCTTCACCACGCGATCGAAGAGCGCCCGCGACTCCTCGGAATCGGGATGGCGGACGTAGTAGTAGACCTCGGCGAAGTCAGGGACGACGTTGGGCGCCGAGCCACCACTGGTGATGACATAGTGGATGCGGGACGCCGGCAAGGCGTGCTCTCGCATCATGTTCACCATGTGGTTCATGGCCTCGACGCCATCCAGCGCTGAACGACCGCGCCACGGCGCGCCGGCTGCATGCGAGGACTGACCGTAGAAGCGGAACATGGCCGACTTGTTGGCCAGGGAAGAGGTTGCGCTGGCGTTGTTGGACGAGCCGGCGTGCCAATGGAGCATGACGTCGACGTCGTCGAAGAGTCCCGCGCGAACCATGTACACCTTCCCTGCTCCGCCCTCCTCGGCAGGCGTGCCGTACAGACGGATGTTTCCCTCCTGCCCGGATGCCTCGAGCCAGTGCTTGACGGCGATAGCGGCAGCAACGGAGCCGGCGCCGAAGAGATGATGACCGCAGGCATGTCCGGCGATCTTCCCCGGAACGGGATCACGTTCCGGCGAGCGACTCTGGTTGATGCCGGGCAGCGCGTCGAACTCCGCCAAAATGCCCACCACCGGACCTCCCCCGCCCCACGACGCGACGAATCCCGTCGGCATCCCCGCAACGCCCGACGCGATCTCGAAGCCCTCGTCACGAAGCGCCGCCTGAAGCATCTCCGACGACTCGTGCTCCATGTATCCGACCTCGGCCAGGTCCCAGATGTCCTGGGCCAACTGACCGTAGTCAGTGGCGTTCTGATCGATGTACGCCGCCATCTGTGCCTTGGCGTTCTGGCCGAGGGCCGGCGAGGCCATGAGCATCAGGACGAGCAATCCACCCACCGCGGCCAGGAACGGTCCGACGAGACCGAGCGAGAGGGGCACCGAAGCGAGGGAGCGCCGACCGGACCAACGGGCGTCTCGTGTGCGGGCTGCCTGGGAACTGCGGAGGTCGGATTTCACCATGGTTCGCTCCTGTCGTCCATCGAGTGCGGCGGGTCATTACGCCGCGCGTGCGGGACCCGGAGGGTAGAACCCCTGCAACGCGACGACAAGACGGAAGCGGCTACGTAGATTGCGGTCGGCCCGGGTAGCATGATCGCCGCCCCCGTCCCCTCGCCACGGCCTCTCAGCCGACCGGCTTTCACGTCCGAACCTCGACCGATACGACACCGATGATCCAGATGCTCCTCCACCCCATCTCCACCGCCCCCGCACGTACCGCACGGCTGGCCTCCGCTGCTCGCCTGTCGCTCCATGACCGCCTCGCGCGTTCCACCGGTCTGGCATTGATGGTCGGCTCGGTCCTTTCGATTGCCGCCGCCCTGTCCCCATCCGCGGCCGCGGGGCAATCGCCGGGCGACTACGACACCCAGATCCGTCAGCTCATGAACCACCCTGCCGTTCGGGCGGCCATGGAGCACATCGAGGAGACGGACGATCAGACCATGGCGGATCTGCGGGAGCTGACGCAGATCCCCGCGCCTCCGTTCATGGAAGAAGAGCGTGGGCAAGCCTTCCTGGAGAAGCTTCTGGAGATCGGCGTCGACAGCGCGTGGGTCGACGAGGTGGGCAACGTCATCGGGCTCCGGCGTGGCACCGGCGATGGTGAGGTACTGGCGCTGGCGGGACACCTGGATACGGTCTTCCCGCCGGAGACCGACGTGACCATCCGTGAGAGCGGTGACACGCTCTTCGCGCCCGGAATCGCCGACGACACCCGCGGCCTCGCGACGATCCTCGCGGTGCTACGCGCCATGAACGAGACCAACGTCCGAACCGATGGGGACGTTCTCTTCATCGGCAACGTCGGCGAGGAGGGCCTGGGCGACCTTCGCGGGGTGAAGCACCTCTTCCGGGAAGGCGGTCCGCGCATCGATACGTTCATCTCCGTCGACGGCACCAGCTCCGCCGGCATCACCCACATGGGACTCGGGTCCCACCGGTACCGGGTGACCTTCATCGGCCCCGGCGGACACTCGTGGGGTGCCTTCGGGTTGGCCAACCCCGCCCACGCCATGGGCCGCGCCATCCGCTACTTCCAGGACGGTGCCGACCCGTACGTCCGCAACGCACCCTTCCGTACCAGCTACAACGTGGGCCGCATCGGCGGCGGTACGTCGATCAATTCCGTGCCTTTCGAGTCCTGGGCGCCGAGCCGTGGCCGAGGAGAACGACATCCGGACCCGGGGCGAGCCGCTGACGGTGGACGTGGACATGATCGGCGATCGGCCGTCCGGGGAGGTCGCGGAGGATCACCCCTTCGTCCAGCAGGCCGCCGCCGTGACGCGGGCCCTGGGCATGGAGCCCACCTTCGGACGGTCGTCCACCGACTCCAACATTCCCATCTCCATGGGTATCCCGGCCATCACCATCGGTGGGGGCGGTCAGGGCTTCGGCGCCCATTCCCTGGACGAGTGGTTCCGCAACGAGAACGGACCCACCGGCGTGCAGCGGGTGCTTCTGGTGGTGCTTTCCCAGGTAGGCGTGACCCAGGCGAGCTGAGCCAGGCGAACGGGCAGAGGGGCGCATGGATCGACGAGAGGCGCTGCACGCACTCGGGGCATTGGGCCTCGGCGGAGTCGGTGCCGCCGGTGACACCGATTCGAGGCTGCTGAGCAGCGCACCCTCTTCGAGCGAGCCGTGGCGTCCGCCTACGA
>CALJKZ010000714.1 GCA_937983085.1 uncultured Gemmatimonadales bacterium | reverse complement strand
CTCAACCGGGCCGTCCGACTCGCCCAGGGCGACTGGATCGCCGTTCTCAACTCCGACGACGCCTGGGAGCCGGAACGCCTGGAGCGTGCGTGGGCGGTGGGCCGGGAGTCGGGCGCCGCACTTCTCGTCGGTTCGGTTCGTCTCGTGGACGGTGAGGGCGGAGAGGTCGACCCGGAGCACGAGATCGCGCGGTGGTACCGCGAGGCCGTGGAGTGGGCTCGTGAGAGCCGATCCCTCCCCGCCGCCCTTGCCCGCCACAACATCGGCGTCACCACCTCGAACTTCTTCTTCCACCGGGCGCTGTGGGAGCGCCTCGGGGGCTTCCGGGCGTATCGTTACGTCCACGACTACGACTTCATCCTCCGGGCCCTGGAGGTGGTGCCGCGCCGGGTCGTGTACGAGCCCCAGTTGGAGGGCGTGCTGTACCGGGTCCATGCCGCAAACACCATCACGGACGGTGGCGCGGCCCAGCGCGAGCGGGAGACGCTCATGGCGTCGCTTCGCCGGCCCCTGGGGCGGGCACGTCGACGGATGGCGGCGTGGAGGGATCGGGGCGAGGTGACCCGGCGGGTCCGCGCCTCGTCGGTCCTCGAGCCCGTTACGCGCGGGGCCGCCGGCGGAGAGCGTCCGCCCATGGCCGGCTCGGGTCCACCAACGCGCGGGCTTCGCGTCGGACTCGTGGTGGATTCGTTGGGATTGGGCGGACTCGAGGAGGTCGTGGGACTCCTGGCCCAGTCCCTTCCGGCCGTAGGCGTGGAGGTGGCCGTGGCGTGCGTGCGCCGGGGCGGTGCGGTGGCCCAGCGCCTCACGGCCGCGGGCGTGGACGTGACGGTGATGGACGGCCGCCTCGACCGTCTGGCCGGGTGGGTGTCGGAGCGGGGCATCGCCGCGGTCAACAGCCACTTCGCGCCCCTCGATGCCGTAGAGGTGTTGGCCGATGCGGGGGTGCCGGTGGTGGAGACCGTCCAGAACTGCTACGCCTGGCTCGACGACCGCGGCTGGGACGGAGAGCGACGACGAGCCGAGATGGTAGCGGGCGTCGTGGCGGTGAGCGGGACCGTCGCCGCCTACCATGAGCGTCGGACGGGGAGGAGGGCCGAGTGGACCATCCCCAACGCGGTGCATCCAGCGCGGGTCGCCTTGCCTCCCCGGGCCTTCGCCCGGCGGGCGTTGGGCCTCCCGAACGAGGCACCGGTTCTGGCCTTCGTGGGTCGGATCACCGAGCAGAAGAACCCGGCTGGACTCCTGGCGGCGTTCGACGAGGCCCGGCGGGAGATCCCCGAGGCGGTCCTCCTCCTGGCCGGACCCGCCGACAAGAGCGCGTCGCTGCCGTCACTGGGGCGCCGACACGGGGAGTTGTTCCGGTACGGCGGCCTGCGTCAACGTCTCGACGTTCGGCATCCCGGCACGGTCCTGGCGGCGGCCGACGCCTACGTGTCGAACGCGTTCTACGAGGGATGGAGCGTGGCCGCCTCCGAGGCGGTGTGGGCCGGCCTTCCCTTGGTGCTCAGTGAGACCGGCGGGGGTCGTCCGCTGGTGGGGATCTCACCCGAGGCGGCGGAGAGTGTCCCGCTTGCATCCCCCGCGGAGGGGACGCGCGGGTACCTGGTCCCCAACCCCTGCGGCGACCCGCTGTCCGTCGACGCCCGGGCCATCGCGTCCCTGGATGAATCCGTCCGAGACGTCAATGTACGGGTCATGGCCAGGGCCATGGTCGACGTGGTGAGGGAGCTTCCGGTGTGGAGATCGCGCGCGCTCGAGGCCCGGGCCTGGGCCCGGAAGGAGCTGGCGCCCGAGGTCATCGCCCGCCGCTACGCCGAGATGTTTTTGGAAGTGGCCGGAGGGGGCGTGGTGCGGTAGTACCGGCCTCCCGGGCTCCGGGCCAGGCGCTGGATTCCTACCACCACCCCACCGACTCGAGGAGTCGCCGCCGCCTCTTCATGCGCCGGAGCTTCTTCAGCTCGTCGTGCCACGGGGTGGAGCCGCTGGGAGCCACGCCGGCCTTCCGCCGGCGCTCCGCCATCTCGCGCAGCAGCCGCTCGAAGACGTCGTCGGGCGGCGGCCAGATGAAGTGGAGGAGGGGCTTGGCGGGGTCGTCGAGGTCGAGGGTGTCGAACTCCTGGGGCCAGTACATGGCGTGGGGCAGCGGCAGCGTGCCGAGACCCAGCCGACCCCCCACGACGCCGATGGCGATCTCGTCGCCGAGCCAGCCACCCTTCAGGATGGACCAACGCAGGCGCGGTTGGACTTCCTCGATGAAGCAGCGCCTCCACTCCTCCATGACCTCCACAGCCGGATCGCGTCGGAAGGCGAAGATGCCGCTGTTGGTCTTCAGGTACCGTTGGAGATCGAAGCGCTCCATGAGGCGACGGGTGGAGAAGCCGTGATGGTTCTCGTCGTCGTCTCGGGTCAGCTGCTCGCCGAGCATGGCGACGTCGTGATGGTCGAGAGCGTCGAACAGATGGTCGAGATCGCCGAGGACGATGCAGTCCGCGTCGACGAAGACCGCCTCGGAGAAGGGACACGCCTGCGCCACCCCGTACTTGCGCACGCGCCCTTGGAGAAATCGGTCCTCGATGACGGAGACGGCGTCGAACACCCCCTCGAAGCGGTCGTGGGCCACCCGGGCGAGACCGTCGTCGGTGACCACGCCCACCGGAAGGTCGGTGTGCTCCCGCAAGGAGAGGACCATGTCGACGGCCATCTCCAGGAAGGCCTCGCGACCGGTGGCGAGGGTGAGAAAGCCGCGAGCGGGCCGCTCGGTCACGCTCCCGAGACTTCCGGGGTGGGCGCGGCCGAGGTCGGCGCCGGCTCTCCCACGAGCTGCTGCTGGAGCATCAGGCCGAAGCTCACCGCCCAGAACACCATGGCCAGCGCCCACAGCCCCTCGCCTTCACGGACGAGATGGACGGCGCCGGCGAGGCAGTAGACCATGACGGCGAGTTCGGCGAAGAACGTCCAGTGGAGAGGGCTGCGGTACGGGGTGTCCGCGCCCAGCTCGGCGATCTCCCGATCGGTGTGCACGGAAGGCAGCTTCGGCGTGCGTGCGAACTCTCCTCCCGAGGTGAGGAAGCCCTGAATCTGGCCGACGGTGTTGTTCACCATGAGGCCCATGCCGATGAGAAGCCCCCCCACCACCTGCCCCACCGAGGCCAGCCCCCACGAGGGATCGCGCTCCTTGAGGGTCATGAGGAAGGACACGAAGGCAGCGATGATGCCCAGGGACATGAAGCCCTGAAGGGCCCAGAAGAGCGTCCGGTCCACATAGAGGACGGCGAACGGCCACAGGAGGACGCTGGCGAGGAGGAGCGGGTGGATGGCGTACCCGGCGAGCATGAACGCCTCGTCCCATCGGTCTTCCACCACCTCGCCCGCTCCCAGCACCCGGCGGGTGAGCTTCCGGAAGCACTGGGCGTTGCCCTTGGACCACCGCCGTTGCTGGAGCTTGAAGGCCCGCATGTGGCCGGGAAGCTCGTTGAACACGGGAACGTCGTGACGGTACCGGCCGTGCCATCCGGCCAGAGCGCACCGATAGCTGAGATCCAGGTCCTCGGTGAGGGTGTCCGAAGCCCACCCGCCGGCGTCGTCGATGGCCGCCCGGCGCCAGATCCCACCGGACCCGTTGAAGGTGGTCACGTTGCCGATGAAGGCGCGAACCGGCTTCTGGATCTGGAAGTGGCGGTCGAGGAGCAGCGCCAGGATGCCCGCCAGCCAGCTTTCGTGGTCGGCCGTACCCCACGCCCAGCGGCCCTGGACGAAGGCCACGTCGGGCCCATCGAAGGCGTCGGATTCGAGGAGGAGCCTGCGGAGGAAGTCGGGCTCGGGTGCGAAGTCCGCATCGAAGACGGCGACGAAGTCCGCGTCCGACCGGGCGAGGCCTTCGGCCAGCGCTCCCGCCTTGTACCCCGTCCGGTGGTCGCGATGGATGTGCTCGATGCGGACACCCGTGCGCTGCAGTTCGGCCACCACCCGGGCCACGATGGCGGTGGTCTCGTCGGTGGAGTCGTCCAGGACCTGGACGTCGAAGCTCTGACGGGGGTAGTCCTGTGCCGCGGCCGCGCGGATGATGCGGTCCGCCGAGTTCCGCTCGTTGTAGAGGGGCAACTGGATAGTGACCGAAGGCGCGTCGTCTTCCCGGACGTGCCCACGGCCTCTCCGCTCGCGATCCGCCTGATCGCGGATGGCCTCCTTGTTCCTGAGGAACCTCACCAGCATGCGAAGCTCCACGGCGGCGAAGGCTGCCCCGAGAAGGGCTGCGAGGCCGTAGGCGATGGTGACGAGGAGAGACATCAGGGACTGCTGGAGGGGTGCGCAGGCGCGAACACGTGAGCGGGAAAACGGTATTCAATTCACTCCGGTTCCGGCACCCCCGCGACGGCCGCAGGTCGCCCACATCGCGCCGGTCCCACGTCACTCCACTGTTCCCCGACCGTGACTTTGCGGTCCTCGGTCGCTTGTTTTCTAGGACAGGGAATGGGAGACATCATCGAAGCGCACCGAAGTCATCGTCGATCCACGGAAGTCGTGCCGGCCGGCCTGAAGCCCGCGTCCGTCACGACGTCCTGGGTCGTCGTACTTGCGGTCGTCGCATGGGCTCAACTGGGCGCGCCCCGGCCGCTGTCCGCCCAGGCCCTGACCGACGAGGCCGGCGCCTGCACCCTCGGCGTCATCTCGTCCATCGAGTTCGACCGCAGCTCGGTCTTCGATCCCGACGCCACCAGCGTTGGGGCCCTGGCCTGGACGTACCGGGCGCTCAACCTGCTGCACGTCACCACGACGCAGTCGTTCATCCGTCGGGAGATCCTCTTCGAGGAAGGGGACTGCCTGGACCCCTTCCTCCTCCAGGAGTCGGAACGGCTCCTCGACCGGTACGGCTTCCTCGCCAGCGCCGAGATCGTGCACGAAGACGATGGGCAGGGAGGGCGTAGCGTCCTCGTTCGCACCCGTGACGAGTGGTCCACCAAGGTCGACGTCGGCGTCACCTACGACGAGCGGCCCAATCTGGAGAAGGTGGAAGTCACCGAGGAGAACTTCCTGGGTCAGGGCGTTTTCGCCGAGTTCACCCACCGGGAGCGTCGCGAGACGAAGGCCCAGTCCATCTCCCTGGCCACCCCCCGACTCTTCGGGCGCACCGACGCCAGCATCGAGCTGGGTCGGGACCGTCCCGGGAACTTCTTCAACCAGTACCTCCGCTATCCGTTCATCGGAGAGACGGGCACCTGGTCCGTCCGGCAGGGCTACAGCCGCGGCACCAGCTTCTTCGCCTACGCCACTGATGGGACCGAGCCGTACACTCAGGTCCTGGTTCCGGAATTCCGCGAGACCATCGAGTTCTCCCTGGCCCGCAAGTCTGCGTTGAAGCAAGTCCGCGTTGAAGAAGGTCGGCCGCAGATTACCAGGCCGGCGCCGCCAATGCGAGGCGATGCCGCCAGACTGCCAACCTTGCGCGCAAACCATTATATTGTTCGCG